>WRAA01000215.1 GCA_009780445.1 Defluviitaleaceae bacterium | reverse complement strand
GCGATTTGTGTTGTCGGCGTTATGGTGCTGGCATCAGTTTTGCTGTTTGCTGTCGCAAACGGAATAATTGGTCTTGACATTGAAGATATACCGGGTGTGACTGTGATAACTGCAGAAAACAGGACTTTGGCTGAAAAGCGGGTTTTCAAACACGCCCTAGCTGCATATTGGTTTAGAAAAGCAGCATTCAATCTGTTGTTTTTAACGAACAACGTTATGCCTTTGCCGGTGCCGTTGAAGGTTAGTTTGCGGCGGCATAACAAAAGGGAGGCCTGCTGAATGTTCTCAGCAGTCCCCTTTGTTGTGTGCGTAGTAACTGTTTCCTAAGAGCCTGTTCAGTATCTTAGTGGAAGCTCACGGGTCTGTGGTTCTGGCCGTTGCCTACAAAGGCGCGGGCTTCTTCGCTTCCGTTGGATGTCGAGGTGAATGTGGGGTCCATAACTCTCCAGGTTGTGCCGTCGAACCAGATCGCGTCGTTGATCCAGCCCGTTTCGGCTGAATAGACACTGATCCACGCGTGGAAGATGTCGCCGGCATAGCCGATAACAAGCTGTGTGGGTATACCCTGACTGCGCAGCATCGCCGTCATTACGGCGGCATAGTCGAAGCAGATGCCCATGCCCCGTGCCAGCACAGCGTCTACGTCAGGCACATAGCCGGATGTAACCGTGGCCGCAAGCTGGAAGTCATAGGAAATGTTGTCCACAACCCAGTTATACACACGCGATACGCTGTCGATAACAGACGTGGAGCCTTGCGTAACTTCGTTTGCTCTGGCGACTACGCGGCTGTTGCGGTTGAAGTTAACGAACTGGTTCGGGCGAAGGAACGGCGCGAACTCGTTTACCAAGGTGACGTTGATCTCCGTGCTGTTGGCCGTCGCAAACCTGTTGCCGGTGATTTGCTCGAAAACGCCGATGGAATAACGACCGTTGCCGTCGGTAAGCGGGAACACTTCCCACGTGCCGTTGGTGTTCAGCACATATTGATAGCGTGTGCCGCGCGGCCCTGTGATAATAACCCGCACGCCCGGCGCGCTTCTGTCAAGAAAACGCACCATGACGTACCCGTAACGCGCGTTTGAATAGTCGATCTCCGCCTTTGCGTTCCTGCTTACATTGGTGCCGGAAGCGGTTGGCACAGGAATTTCGAATGGTGATGTATTGGCGTATACTTCGGCCGCGCTTTGCGCGAACAGTCCGGCTGTCATTACAAGAGTGAGAGCCAGCGCCAGAATATTCTTACGCATCATGATAATCCCTCCATGTCATAATTGTAAAATATTACAAAAGGCCTTCGAGTTGTATGAACGCGAAAGCCGTCAGAGGTCGTCTAACTTCACACAAACCGCATGGGTTCATGTAGCAACTGGCTGCCTCCGACTTTCAAGGCCCTATAGCTTTGCGTCACTGCCTTACGACAGTTTTGCCGATATTCAATTGGCCGTGCGTTGATCGAATATTGTCTTATACACACTTTACATTTATTTGCCCGAAATGTCAATATCTTTTCTGTGCTAATATTGTTTCATTTGTGTTTCGTCTAGAATTCTGCCAATTTGCCTACGAGGATCAGCCGCTCGTGTACGGAGCCGCCCGGCGTGCATGTGGCCAGGAACACCAGCCGGCTGCCGTAGCCAACCTCCAGGTCACTCCGGAAGATGGAACGCCTCCTGATATCGGCGATGTAGCGGTTGAAGTGCGCTTCGTCGAAGAAATCCATCGGCGGCACTTCCTGCGAAGAATCAAGCACGTACCCCGCAAACAGCATAAGCTCGAAGTTTGCGTCAGGCGTGAGGATGAACATGCTGTGGTGCGCCTCGAAGTATTCTTGATCCGCGTAGTTGCGGAAGGAACCGAACTTATCGCCCGAGCGCATATCGTGTCCGTAGATGATGATGTTGCGGTCTGAGAAGTCCGCCGCGTTGCGGTAGTCCATGAAGATGGAACCCATGGCGTGCGGCGTTCCGTCCGCAAGGCGGTAGAGGTAGAAGTCGTTGTCCGGCCCCTTCACGATGGGATAGTTGATCACCGTGCCTTCGGACTGGATCCAGCCCACAATGCTGGGGAACTGCCCGCGTTTTGCGTCGAAGTCTATAAACCCGCCCTCTTCCTCCGGCGAAGCTGCGGCGAATCCGCCCTCTTGCGGGGAGCGGCCGGGTTCGCCGGAGCGCGGCAGCATCTCTACGGAAAGCGAGGCGTAGAAGTTTTGGCCCTGGCGCGTCATGTGCAGCTCGCTGAACAGGGCAAAGGCGAAGTAAAACATCGCGGCCACACACATGCCCAATATGGCGAAGAGTAAAACGATCTTGCCCTTGCCCCTGCTTGCAGAATGTTCCATATCGCAACATCCCCTTTCCGCGCAAGTTGTTACTGCGCGTAGATCGAGAAGTTAATGCTAGTATATGCTACGACCTCACCGCTGTCTACGCGGATCGCCGTGATGTGCAGAGTGTCTTGGTGCAACCCCGGTGCAAGCGGGTCTATCTGAACCGTTTCAACCAATGTGCCTGAGACAAACAGTTCGGGCGACAGGATTTGGCCGGTGCCGGCCAGGACGATCTCGAACGCAAGCCCGTCAGGCGTACCCGATGCCGCGAAGATCTCCAGCTCCATGCTGTCCGCGCCGGCTGTTACCGTTACGTCGCCCACGGAAGGGAACTCGATGTGTGCGCCAAGGGTCGGCATAACTCCAAGCGGCACAGGGTCGTCGAAGATGTAGACGAACCCGCCGGTGTCGCCAAGGTCACTCCGGCCGATGTTCACAGAACTGGACAACACAAACGCCGCAACCATTACCGACACACCGGTGAAAAGAAGCACGCCGCGCCGTCCGCGCCAAGCCTTTACGGATTTCGGACGCTTGACAGATTCGTGGCGGGCTAAGCTTTCCCCCGTGCGCGACTGCCAGTTGTGACCCCAGTGCGTCTTGAAGGTATACTCCATTTCGCCGGAACACACCGCTTCGGAAACTTCTATCCACATAAACTTGTTGCCGGCCTTGTTGATCTTGGCGGCAAGGTTTTCAAGAGACTTCCGCGCGGCCGACCGCCGGCACGAACCGTCGCCAGTGTCCCAGATTGCCGAATACAGCTCTTCGAAGCGAAGAACCCGCCCTTCACCCGACGAAAGCATGTCAAGCGCGTCAAACTCATGGGCGTCAAGCGAAAGATTCGCGCCCATAACAGTACCCGCCTGCTTGGACGCCCTGTTTAGGTTAAGCGGCCCTACAAACGACAGATTCGCAAGACCATCAGTATGATTATCGCCGCCGTGTGTGTGTCCCATACCAATCGTTCCTTTCAAACAACACAATGTTTCGGAAAAATGTGTCTGCCCTCAATTATACCAACTAAGAGTGCCTTCCGGGCGAAAGTTTCTTATTGTTAACATATCGCGCTAGGGCGTGTTTGAAAATCCCATTTCGGCGCATTTTCGGCAAATTTTCCGCCGTGCGTCGTCAGCTTTTTCCTACGCTGACGCTCCGGATGCTAGACGTGTGCCACCGGCACACAGCATTCTAGCGAACCACAAGGGTTCG
>WRAA01000214.1 GCA_009780445.1 Defluviitaleaceae bacterium | reverse complement strand
TTTCCGCCATACGTCGTCAGCGTCAAACTTGCGAACCACTGCGGGTTCGCGGCGTTTGCCACTTCCTAGTCTGGCGAAAAAATCACTCGAAAATCCGCCGGAAGCGGGTTTCCAAACACGCCCAACTAGTCCTCGTACTCGTTTGCGGCGTCCAGCAGCATTTCCTTGAACAGCCTCTTGTCGAACTTGCAGTCGATCTCGAGCTCCATATTTTCGAGTTCGTCGTCCTCCAGGGAATAGCTCACCGAAAAGGCCGCCGAAAGGTCGGATTCAAAGAACACTTCCCCCTCGATCTCCCACACGTCGTCATTTTTGTCGATGCTTATCACGATAACTTCACTTACTGGAATCATTTCTTGCCTCCGAAGATACAGTAGATTGGTTTACAACATGTATATGCTTAGTCCACATATGTGTTACATCAAGTGTGACATCAAGGTGTCACGCCTTGATAAGTAGTACGGCGGATTCGACATGGGCTGTCTGCGGGAAGCTGTCCACCGCGATAACGCGGCGTATGCCGTACAGGCCGTCCCTGCACAGCTCCTTGAGATCCCGCGCAAGGGTTGCCGGGTCGCAGGATACGTAGACCACGCGGCTTGGTTGAAAGTCCCGCAGGGCGGACAAAACCGCGCCGTCGCAGCCCTTGCGCGGAGGATCCAGGATCACCGCGTTGGGCAGTCTGCCGCGCAGTTGATCGGCCAAGACATCCTCGGTTCTGCCGGCGACGAACTCGGCGTTGCCGATGCCGTTTAGTTGGGCGTTGGCGCGGGCGTCGGCCACGGCTTGCTCCAGAGATTCAACCCCGGTGACGGACGCGGCGCGGCGTGCGGCTATCAAGGACATGGTGCCGATGCCGCAGTACGCGTCCAGTATGTAGGAGCCGGCGGACGGGGCGGCCATCTCCAGGACCTTGCCGTACAAAATCTCGGTGGCGGCGGAGTTAACCTGGAAGAAGGACGGCGCGGAGATGCGAAAGCGTATGCCGCACAGCTCTTCCTCGATGTAGGGATCTCCCCACAGCACCGTGGTGTTCGCGCCAAGGATCACATTGGTGCGCTCCCGGTTAAAGTTGAGGCAGACGGAGCGCACGCCGGGCAGGCAGCCAAGTGTTTGCGCAAGCTCCTCTGTATGAGCCATGCCGCCGCCGTTGACCACCAGGACGACCATAACATCGCCGGAGGAAGCGGACGTGCGGATCAAAACGTTGCGCACCGTGCCGGAGTGGGTGTTTTCGTCGTAGGCGGGTATGCCAAACGTGTTCATGAAGCTTTCGACCGCGCGGAGTATGCCGGCCGTGCCGGGCGGTGAGAGTTGGCAGTCCTCCACGGGGATCAGCCTGTGGGAGTTCGGGGCGAACAGCCCGCACACGGCCTTGCCGCGGCTGTCCGCCCGCACGGGAAACACGGACTTGTTGCGGTAGCGCAGGGGCTGCGGCGCGGCGATGGTTTCGTCCACGGTTATGCCGGAGAAGCCGCCAAGGCGCGTCAGGCAGTCGCTGACTCTTGCCGCTTTTGCCGAAAGCTGTGCATCGTAATTGATGTGTTGGAGACAACACCCGCCGCACTTGCCAAACAGGGGGCAGGGCGGCCGCACCCTGTGGGCGGATTCCCGCGTGACTTCGTGGACTATGCCGAAGGCGTGGCTCTTGCGCACCTTCACAACCTTGGCCAAGACAGTGTCGCCGGGTGCCGCGCCGCGGACGAAGATGGGTATGCCCCCGTGCTTGCCCACGCCCAGGCCTTCGCTTGTGAGGCCGCCTATCTCCACGCTGTAGATCGCGTTCTTCTCAAGCATACTCAAAATGTGGTCCGGCGCACGTTGCGCTGGAATATACGGCTGTAGCCCGCCCAGGTGTTCTGCGGGTTGCCGGATTGCAGAGCTTCCTCGAACATCTTTATCTTTGCGTCGGCGTTGTCGGCGGTGGAGAGTATGAAGGCCTCCATGGTCTGCGGAAGCTTGGGCGATCCGTATTCGTACTCGCCGTGGTGCGAAAGTATGCAGTGCTTTAACAGGGTGGCAAGCTTCGGCGGGAAGCCGGGGATGGTGTTTGCGGCCTTTGTCACAAGCTCCGCGCCTATCACGATATGCCCGAGAAGCTGGCCGTCGTCGGTGTAGTCGTTGCTGGGGAAGGACGAAAGCTCGTAGACCTTTGCGATATCGTGCAGGATCGCCCCGGCGATCAAGATATCGCGGTTGACGTACTTGTAGCGCGGAACAAGGAACTCGCACAGCCCCACCACCGACAGCATATGCTCCAGCAGGCCGCCCATGTAGCTGTGGTGGTTGGCCTTGGCGGCTGAATGAGTCTTTACGGTCTCGCTGATATATTCGTCGCGGACGATCAGAACCTCCAGCAGTTCGCGCAGATGCGGGTTTGTGAAAGTTGCGATAATGTCCGTGAGCTGTTTATAAAGAGCGGGGATATCCTTGTCGGTGCAGGGTATGTAGTCCATCGGCTGATATTCGCCGTCCTGGCTCCTGCGGATCTTGATGACTTTTAGCTGGAGGTCGTTCTGGAAGGATGTCACCACGCCGTCGATCTTGATAAAGTCGTTTTCCTCGAAGGCCTGGATGTCGTTGTTCATGTCCCACACCTTCGCGTCAATGGTTCCGGTTTTGTCGGCAAGCTTCAGCGAAAGATAGGCCTTGCCGGATTTCGACTTCAGGCTCTGCTTCGCCTTGCACAGATAATGCTCCACAATACGTTCGTCTTCCTTGAAATCTTCGATATACTTCATAGCTTACCTCGATACTCGGCAGTGCGCCGCAGATATTTGTTGTGCGTCCATTATACATAAAGCGTTACCATGTTTCAAGCATGAGTTATATTTTTCTGCGAAAAGGGAAGTATGCTTTTTATGTTATACACACAGGAAATAAATAATGTAGTACAATAAGATGGACGCGCCGGCGAATCACGCCAAACGCCGGGAGGATAGTCGCTGATTGTCTGTACAATTCGTACATCATGATTTACTGACTGGCGACATAATGACAAACGAGAGGTGGAACACATGCGCACTAAATCTAGCAATCTGTCGGAAGTATTACAGAAAATCAGGCGGGAGAGAGGGCTTAGCCTACGCGATTTCAGCGAAGTTCTGGGCATAAGCCATGCGTATCTTAACAAGCTGGAAAAGGGTTCCGATTTCAGATCGGGCAAGCCCATTGCCCCAACGGTGGACACTATTGTAAAAATTTCCGACGGCCTGGACATGCCGATACGGAAGTTTATGAGCCTATGCGGATATTTCGACAGGGGAGAGATGGTAAGCGAGCCGTATAACGGCGAACAGGTCAGCATAGACACAGAGATAGGCGCACTAATATCGCGGATGGGCGACGACGGCACAAGCGTGACAATAGGCGAGGCGCAGATAAGCAAGGAAGCGAAGGAAGCCCTGTGCGAAGAGCTGCGCAAGCTGTTGGTCAAGATCCGCAAGGAGTACGAAGAGGATAATGGTCTGTAACCAACTAAACTTCCACGGCTTCCGCAGGATTTTTGTGCGGATGCAAGGAAGTGACGACGACGCGAACCT
>WRAA01000213.1 GCA_009780445.1 Defluviitaleaceae bacterium | reverse complement strand
TCGGCCACGCCGGCGTTAATCGCGTCGCCGATATTCCCTCCCTCTATCCGCACGTCCTGCCCGATGTCAACATACACCACGGTCATGCCCGTATCCTGGCATATCGGCACGTTCTCTGCCGCCGCGATATCGGCGTTTTCCACCAGTATGTTCGTAATGCGCCGCGCCATCTCGTTTGTCTCCGTCTCCAGAGACTTCTTGAAGCACGCCCGTATACCGCCGTCCAGAAAGTAGCACGAATCTATACAGAGCTGCGCAACGGTACTCGTAATTTCAGAAACATGTACTACGCTCATAAGCTTTTTCCCGCCGCCAATATACGCTGCATCTCGTTGTAGCAAATCATGAAACCCTCGTCCACGCCCATGCCGGGCTTTGCCAGCACCTGCTCGGGTGATGTCGCCATGCCCACATGCATGGCAATCTCCCCGGTCCGGTTGGTCTCGTTGCAGGATCCGCCCACATACGCCCCCGCGCCAAGTTCGCGGCACGTCAGCACAGCCTCGATGGTGTTGTTGATCCCGCCAAGGTCGGGCATCTTTATCTGCATCATATGCCCGGCCTTACGCTGTGCGAACTCCCGCACATCCTCAAAGGTGTTGCACCACTCGTCGGCCACAACCTCCACCTTGCTCCCGCTCTCGCCCAGCAAGCGCGTAAGCTCCGCAAGGGCAAGTATCTGCGCCTCACGTTCGCCCATGTCCACCGGCCCTTCGATACGCAGGCGCAGAGGCTTCGCCGCCGCCTCCAGCTCGTCAAAATACTTGGCAATACGCGGGATGTCGTTGTTAAACGCCAGCCCGATAGTGCCGTACACATCCATGTGCAGCACCGGCGCGTAACCTTCGTAGGGCGAAAGCTCGCCAATACGCTTCACGATCCAGCGGATATACTCCACAAGCTTCTCGCCCTGCGCGCCCAGCTTCTCCAGGTTGTTAAACAACCCGTGCGGAAGCGCGTCCGCGCCCTTGATGATCATTTTGTCAACATTGCCATAACGATCGTCGCCGGACTGCGCAAACAGCGGTATCATCTTGTCGGAAACGGTAAGCCCGTACTCGTCGGCCACAACTTGCGCCATAAGCTTCTTCTGCGACTTCGCCACAGCATCCAGCAAAGCCTGTGTAACACCGTAACGTATGGCCGTGTGCAGCGGCTTGCCCGTCTGCGAATCCGCATGCCCGTCCGCAAGCCCCGCCATTTCGCGGAACGTGGTGATCTCCTTGCCCGCAAACAGCGGCACGATCTCCCGCTCAATAATCGGGATAAAGTCCGCCGCCAAGAACACGGGGTCGCGCCCGCCCGCGCCCGAATACTGCACAGCCGCGCAGTCACCATAGGCGATCTGCCCGTCCTCCAGCTTCACCATAACCGATATAGACTCCCCCGCCATCCGTATCTTGCTGAACCCCGGCGTAACCGGCGCACCAAGGTACGCGTTGCCGTCATGCTTCGCCCCCGCCTTAATTGCCGCCTGGTCGTCAAAGAAGAACCCCGTCCTGCCGGCCGAACACGTGATCGCTGCAATTTTCATAATCAGTCTCCTTCACGTACATAGTTTCTACCTAAACTTATCTTATCACATCCCTGTTCGTTTTACAACCGTGGCACACGCAAGCCGGAATGGTTTGTGTTCTTGCTCTTGAACTGCACCAAAATTTGTGATATCATGGCTTGACTATATCATATAAGGAGATGTTCCCATTGAATCATACCGTAATCTTGGCTGCCGACCCGGCTCTGACCCTTGGCGGCGGCGGCGCGACCGGCACCGAAGTCGGCACAGCCGCGGCGGCTCCCGTTGAGAACGGCGGCGGAGGCGGCGGTTTCTTCGGCAATGTAGACCTCACCACGATACTGCTGATGTACGCGGCCATCATCGGCATGGCGTGGTTCCTGCTCATACGCCCCCAGCGCAAGCAGCAGAAGGCCATGCGTGAGATGCAGGAGGCCTTGAAAGTCGGCGACAACATAGTAACCTCCAGCGGAATCTACGGCACCATCGTGGAAAGCGGCATCGAGACATTCACCGTCGAGTTCGGTTCGCCCAAGTCCGTCCGCATACCCATCACGAAGAGCCATGTCGTGGCCGTAAAAGAGCCTAAGTAGTGAGGTCTCCCCATGCAGATAACCTACCTGTACCACAGCGGCTTCATCGTGCGGTTCAACAACATGAACGTGCTGATCGACTACTATTCGCCGCACGCCGACACGCCCGAACCCGCCCTTGTGCAAGCCTTGGCGGATCCCGCGCGCAAGCTGTACGTGCTGTCCTCCCACGCACATCACGACCATTACGACCCGCGTATTCTCCGCTTTGAAAGTGCCTGTTCAGACACAACCTTCGTGTTCTCCTCCGATATCGACGCCGGTTCCTCCGCCAACATACACTATGTCGACGCGCAGACAAACCACACCTTCGACGACGGCGGCATCAGCATCCGCGCCTTCGGCTCCACCGATGCGGGCGTATCCTTCCTGATCCGCGCCGAAGACCGCACGGTGTTCCACGCGGGGGACCTTAACAACTGGCACTGGAACGAAGAGTCCTCCCCCGAAGAATCGGCGCAGTTCGAGGCCAACTACCTCGCGGAGCTTGAAAAGCTAGCCGCCTTCGCGCCTTCCGTGGACGCGGCCATGTTCCCGGCAGACCCACGGCTCGGTAAGGGCTTCGCCAAGGGCGCAGAGCAGTTCGCGGCCAAGATACGCACCGCCCACATGCTCCCCATGCACTTCGGCGAACGCCACAGCGAAGCAAACAGCGCAAAGCCCGCCATCGAACAGCACGGAACAACCTTCTGCGAAGTACTGCACAAGGGGCAAGTATTCCAACTATAACGGAGGTATCCCATGCAAATAACTTCGAGATTCTGCCACTACAACATCAACGTGTTCGACCTCGCAAAGTCCATGGAATTTTACGACAAGGCTCTGGGTCTGCGCGAAGTACGCCGCAAGGAAGCCTCCGACGGCTCCTTCGTCCTCGTATACCTTGGCGACGACTCCACAGGCTTCACCCTGGAACTAACCTGGCTGAGGGACTGGAAAGAACCCTACAACCTGGGCGACAACGAACAGCATCTGTGCGTGCGCGTAACAAACGACTACGCGCTGACCCGCGAATTCCACCGCGAAATGGGTTGCATCTGCTACGAGAACACCGAGATGGGGCTGTACTTCATCTCCGACCCGGACGGCTACTGGATCGAAGTCCTGGCCGTAAAGTAACCTGAGTTCGACGAAGGCGAACCAGCCGCGTAAGCGGCTGAAAATGCGAAGCATTTTTCAGGTTATCCGCAGAATTTGCGGTGATCTTTCCGCAAATTGTGCGGATATAATCAAAGTTCGATGAACGGTTTTTGTTCATCGAACTCACGTTAAAGTAACACACTACGACCCCACGGAGGCTACCGTGGGGTCAAACAATGAGGGAGACTCGCTATGCAGTTCATCGAGAACTATTTCAAACTTCGAGAGAACAACACAAACATCACCACCGAAGCACTCGCAGGGCTAACCACCTTTGTAACAATGGTCTACATCCTCGCCATCAACCCGCAGATCCTCAGCGTAACGGGAATGGA
>WRAA01000212.1 GCA_009780445.1 Defluviitaleaceae bacterium | reverse complement strand
ATTTTTTGCCGGGCTAGGAAGCGACGACGACGCGAACCCTCGTGGTTCGCTAGGAGGAGATGACGACGCACGGCGGAAAATTTGCCGAAAATGCGCCGAAATGGGGTTTTCAAACACGCCCTAACACTCCGGGCTGTATGTTCTTAATTCAAGCTGTACGCGAGAACAGCCTCTTTACTGCGAGGATCAGCAGACCGAAGGAGCCGGCAAGGATGAAGATGTCGGCGATGTTGAAGGCGGGGCTTCTTCTGTTCGGGCATATCTGCAAGTAGTCTACCGTCGGCCGGCCTGTTAGGCGGTCGTAGACATTGGACGCGCCGCCGCCGATGTTTAGCGCGAAGAACACCCAGGCCAGCTTGTCGCCACGATAGTTTTTACACAGATCAAAGAATATATTCACCTCGCCGGCAACGGCCGCCCAGGTGAAGAACATAAGAGTCCTTGGCCTGCGCGCGAACAGGCCGTTTGCCGCGCCGTGGTTGCGCACATGGGTCAGATGGAACTTGCCGGGAACAACAGGGATGCTCCCGCCAGCGGGAATCTTTTCGCGCACCAAGGCTTTGCAGGCCTGGTCAGTCGCAAACACCAGCACGGCGGACAGAATTAGCGCCAGTCGCATAAAATCGTCTCCTCACAAGGTATTGAAATCCAGCTTACACTATTATGCGTCCAAAATCAAGGCCATCAACATACTTCGAACACATTAATCAAAAACTATTGACCCTGCGCGGCCTTGCATGGTATTATTACACAAACCAGAACCTGTGTCGGGTTCTGAACAGGAGGCATGTATGATTGATCTGAAGGTTAACCAAGCGTCTCTGGAGCGCACCGTGAAGCACGCGCGTGAACGCGGCATAATTATCCCGACATTCAAGCAGATGAGCGACCCAAGCTTTGTGCCGGAGAAGATCTTGGCCAAGCTCGGCGGCATAGGCCTGTGGGATGTGGATCCGCTGAACCTCTTCCGCGTGTCCTGGCATAACGAGCCTGTGGAGCGCGGCGGCCTGTACGGCGGTGTGAACTATCTGGAGATTCCGAGCGCACTCACGGGCGTAAAGGCGCGTATCTTCGCGCTGACGGGCAAGTGGTTCCCCACGGGCTGCCACAAGGTTGGCGCGTCCTTCGGCTGTCTCGTGCCTCGCCTCGTTACCGGCCAGTTCGACCCAACATTCCACAAGGCCGTGTGGCCGTCCACCGGAAACTACTGCCGCGGCGGCGCGTTCAACTCGGCACTGCTGGGCTGCGAGTCCGTGGCGATTTTGCCGGAAGGCATGAGCCGCGAACGCTTCGACTGGCTAAAGACTATCGCCGGCGAGATCATCGCCACGCCGGGCAGTGAAAGTAATGTCAAGGAGATCTTCGACAAGGTGTGGGAGCTTCGCGGCACCCGCGACAACATCATGATCTTCAACCAGTTTGAAGAGCTGGGCAACTGCCTGTGGCACTATCACGTGACGGGCTCGGCAATGGCCAAGGCGTTTAGAAGCATGATGGGCGAGGGCGGCAACTTCGCGGGGCTGTGCCTTACGTCCGGCTCCGGCGGCACCCTGTCCGCGGGGGACTATGTAAAGGATCACTTCCCGCACGCCAAGATCGCCGTGGCGGAAGCCCTGCAATGCCCGACCCTTCTCGAAAACGGCTTCGGCGCGCACCATATCGAAGGCATCGGCGACAAGCATGTGCCGTGGATCCACAACGTAAAGAACAGCGACATGATCATCGACATAGACGACCGCAACACACTGGCTCTGCTGCGCCTGTTTAACGAACCTTCCGGAAAGGCGTACCTTGCGGAGGAGCTGAAGCTTGACGCAGAATTTATCGACAAGCTGTCGTGGGTGGGAATCTCCGGAATCGCCAACATACTCTCCGCAATCAAGTTCGCCAAGTACTACGAACTCGGCAGCAACGACGCGGTGGCCACAGTTCTGACAGACTCCGCGGTGATGTACGGCTCGCGCCTGGAAGAACTCACAGCCGCGTTGGGTGCGTACAGCGGCGGCCGCGCAATGGCCGACCACGAGCGGTACATGCTGGGTCTGTCCACAGACTACATGGAAGAACTGACATACCCCGCCAAGAAGCGCGTACACAACCTCAAGTACTTCACATGGGTGGAGCAGCAAGGCCGCGACATGGAGGATCTGAACGCCCAGTGGTACGACTACGACAATTACTGGAACGCGATGCACAAGCAGGTTGACGCGGTTGACGCGCTTATCGAGTCCTTTAACGAGCAGACCGGCTTGCTGAAATAGGGGGATGCCATGCGCCATGTACGCCACGTAGTATGCATCAACACGAACTGCCGGCTCGAAGAACCGCCCAAGCCGAACGTCACGCTGTGCCCCAAGTGCGGCACCGTGCTGGATGTCGTGTATGATTACGAATATTTGAAGTCCGCCGTGGACCGCGACGCTCTCGAAGCTTCCGGCGAACGCTCGTTCTGGCGGTACAGGCAGTTCATGCCGGTGGAGGACACAAGCCCCGCCCCGCCCCTGCGCGTGGGTTGGACGCCCATGTACAAGCGGCACAACGTAGTCGGCCTAAGCACCTTGTTCATTAAGGACGACGGGCAGAACCCCACGGGCAGCCTCAAGGACCGCCCCTCCGCGCTGTGCGTGGTGAAGGCGCGTGAAGCCGGAAGCGGCAGCGTGGCCTGTGCGTCCACGGGAAACGCGGCCTCGTCCCTTGCGGGCAACGCCGCCGCGGCCGGGCTGAAATCCTTCATATTTGTGCCGGAACGCGCGCCCAAGGGCAAGCTGGCACAGCTGTTGATCTTCGGCGCCACAGTGATTTGCGTGCGGGGAGACTATCAAGACACGTTCAAGCTTTCCGCCGAAGCGATAAGCAAGTACGGATGGTACAGCCGCAACGCCGCCATCAACCCGTACCTTGTCGAAGGCAAGAAAACTGTGGCCTTGGAAATTTGCGAACAGCTGGGATGGCAAGCCCCGGACTGGGTTGCCGTGTCCGTCGGAGACGGATGCACCCTTGCCGCCGTGTACAAAGGTTTCTACGACTTCCGCCAAATGGGCTTCATCGACAAGATCCCGCGCCTGCTAAGCGTACAGGCCACGGGCTGTTTCCCCATTAACAAGGCTCTACGCGAAGGCGGCGACATCGTGCCTATGGCCGAAAACACGCTGGCCGACAGCATCGCCGTAGGGGTACCGCGCAACGGCACAAAGGCTCTGCGCGCCATTCAGGCCTCGAACGGTCTCACAATCGAAGTGACCGACGAAGAGATCCTGGCCGCCATGCGCGAACTCGGCGCGACATGCGGCGTATTCGGCGAACCCGCCGGAGTGGCCGGCCTTGCGGGGCTGAAAAAGGCCGTCGCCCAAGGGCAGATCGGCCAAGACGAAAAGGTCGTCGCCATTATCACAGGCAACGGCCTGAAGGATACCGCAAACGCGCTGACCGCCGCCGGAGAACCCATCAGCAGTGCGCCCGACATGGACAGCCTGCTCAAGGAACTGGGCAACCGCGGCATTAAGGGTTTGTAAAGAAATAAACTTTCCGTTTTGCTTGTCTTTTTACGCAACTGCTGCGTCACTTCTTCCTTGCGAACCTTCTAGGTTCGCGGCGTCATCAGTTCCTTGCATTT
>WRAA01000211.1 GCA_009780445.1 Defluviitaleaceae bacterium | reverse complement strand
TTCGCTAGACTAGGAAGTGGCAAACGCCGCGAACCCTTGTGGTTCGCAAGTTTGACACTGACGACGTATGGCGGAAAAAGCACCGAAAATACGCCGGAATGGGGTTTTCAAACACGCCCTAGCACTTACGCAAAAATCCTGCGTTTGCTTGGAGTGTTTTCAAGTTGAATGGCTATACACCATCCTTACAACTGCGTTATCAGCACACCAGCGATCACAACACATCCCACTATCATCATCAGGTTCAGGAATGAGTCGAAGCTGTTCTTGCTTGCGGCGGCTTTGCTCTGCGCCGCCCGCGCCGGCTCCCCATGGCACTTGGGTGCCGTCGCCGGCTTTGCCGCAAAATTCTGATACGCTCGAAACGGGTTGCACCCGTTCACAATTTTTTCGGCCTGCGCCACTAGGTTCGGCGTTGGTCTGCCGTCCTCAAAACCGTTTAGCGCGTGGCCATCCCTTACGATTATGATAGCCTGTTCGAACCAGCTCGCGGTGTCTCCGTTTATCAAAACAATTCTCTTGTTCTCCACAGCTTCCTCCATGGTTAATTTTACCATATTATTTCCAGTTTAAGGAAGCTTGATACCTGTCCGTACCTAATTCTAAATTTTCATGGCAAGGTAGAGCGCGCCCATCTCCGGCCTCTCGCCGGCAAGGACTACGCTCACATTGGGGTAATCCTTCTTGAAGATCTCCTTGAAGCGGTCGCGGATGGAATCGTGGAGCTGCAGCACGTTACCGGCCAGCAGAAGCTGCGCTTCGCCGCCGCCCGAGTTCTTGACAAGGCCCTTCGCCATAAGGTAGACGTCGTGGGCGGCCGATGCTTCGATAATCTTCGCGGCCTCGTCGCCTTCCTCCGACGCATACTTCACGTCTATGGCCAAGCCGGCCACCTTGGCCACGTTAAAGCGGTCGCTGTAGAGGAAGTCGGAGATGTCGGAGATGTGTTTCAGCCCGAAATATTTCTCCACCTTACCCTGCAAGGCTGTGGGTGGTATGCGGCCGTCGTAGGCCATAAGCGCATACTTGATGGCCTTCATGCCGATGGAATAGGCGGAGCATCCGTCATCTACAAGATGCCCCCAGCCGCCCACCATGGTGGAGTGGCCGCTGTCGTTCACGGCGTAGCCCGCCGCCCGTACCCCGGCCACAACGACCATGCCCGCGCCGCCCTTGGTGTGCGTGGCCAGGATCATCTCGATATCGCTGACGGCCTTCACGGGGCATGTCGCGCCGGCATCGCGGAAGAGAGACTCCAGCAAGGCCGCGTCCTCATGGGTGCGCACAGAGGAACTGCCGATGCAGATCCCCTTGCAGTCGCTAAGCTTCGTGTTGGTGAAGCGGTTATACTCCTTCAACAGCTTGGCCACGTTGGACCGCACAACGTCTATGATCTGGCCGTCCAGCCGTGTTGAACCGCCCATGTTCTTTCCGATGGGCTTCATGTCCTCGTCCGCGCCCACAATGCGCGAATAGGTTGTAGAGCCGTCAATCCCAAGATAGTACAACGTCATCTACTCCTTCGTAAATCTAAGGGTTTGTAAAGGAATAAACTTTCCGATTTTGCGCAGGATTTTTGTGCAAATGCAAGGAAGAAGTGACGCAGCAGTTGCGCAAAAAGACAAGCAAAACGGAAAGTTTATTTCTTTACAAACCCTGAGCTGATCCACTGCCACATCACGCCGTGGAAGTTGAATATCGCAAGCCCCGTAAGTATCAACGCGCCGCCGAAGAATGTCTCTATGCCCGGCAGTTCGTTGGCCAGCAGGAAGCCGAAGATTGTCGCAAGAAACGGCGTTACAAACATAAAGTTCGTCACATACGTAACCTTGGGCGCGTTCTTTAACGCCCAGCCCCACGACAGGAACGCCAGCACCGTCGGGAATACGCCCAGCCCCACAACATACGCCCAGCCCATGGGCGCGATGCCCACCCGCATGTCGTACACGGCATAGGAAGCAAGGGGCGTCAGAGCCGCCGTGCCAATGAATATGGTGTACACCGTAACCTGCAGTGACGAATACTTCCGCAACAGCTTGCGCGACATCAGGTTGAAGCCCGCCAGCGCGACCGTGCCGATAAACATCAGCACCACGCCTATGTTCGTGTCCAAGCTTCCGCTCACCAAGGTCATAACCAGGATGCCGGAGAACGCCAGCACAAACGCGAAGGTCTGCACCATTTTCAGCTTCTCCTTGTAGATCACCCAGGCCAGCACGGCGATCAGTATCGGCCCCGTGGCCACGATGATGGCGTTTGTTGAAGCCGTGACCGTAACGGACGCTATCTTGAACAGCAGCAGATAGATCACGTGGCCAGCCATTCCGCAGAACAGGAAGAGCGGCCAG
This sequence comes from Defluviitaleaceae bacterium, assembly GCA_009780445.1. Classification (GTDB taxonomy): domain Bacteria; phylum Bacillota; class Clostridia; order Lachnospirales; family WRAA01; genus WRAA01. Next base: position 1,282 of record WRAA01000211.1, on the reverse strand, counting down.
TCCCCACGCTCCGGCGGGCGTATCTTGAACCGGAGGGCGATGCCCAGCAGAAGGACAGACGCAACAATATAACGCACCAGCGCGATCGAGAACGGGTGCATGTACTCAAGCGCCAGCCGCGTGGTAACGAAACCCAGCGACCATATCAAGATGCTGGTGATCGCAAATAGGTAGTAGTTATACTTTAGACCCTTCATATATCATCCTCAATCCAGCGCGATCTGCAAAAGCTCCGCAATGTTGCCCGCGCCGAATACTCGTATACCTGACGGCACCTTCAGCCCCTTAGTGTTTTCTTTAGGCATTACGCAGGCCTTGAAGCCCAGCTTCACAGCCTCGTTCAGCCGCTTCTCCGCAAGCGTAACGGCGCGCATCTCGCCGGTTAGGCCGACCTCGCCGAACACCATCGTGAAGGGATCCACCGGCTTGTTGCGGTAGCTGGAGGCAATGGCCAGCAAGGCCGAAACGTCCAGCGCGGGTTCCAGAATTTTCAGGCCACCCGCGATGTTCACATAACTGTCGTAGCTGCCCAGCTGCATCCCCGCACGCTTCTCAAGCACGGCAATAAGCATGACCACGCGATTGTAGTCCATGCCGGAAGCCATACGCCGCGGCGTTCCGAAGTTTGTGTATGTAACAAGAGCCTGCACCTCCGCCAACAGCGGGCGCGTGCCTTCAATGCTGCACGTAACGACGGAACCCGTCACGCCGATGGGCCGCCCCGCCAGCATGTATTCCGAAGGGTTTACGATCTCGCGCAGGCCGCTGTCGCCCATCTCGAACACGCCGATCTCGTTTGTCGAGCCATAGCGGTTCTTCACGGAACGCAGGAGGCGGTACAGCTCCCTCCGTTCGCCCTCGAAGTACAGCACAACGTCCACCATATGCTCCAGCACCCGCGGCCCGGCTATCGCGCCGTCCTTGGTGACATGGCCGACCACCACCACGGAGATCCCGTCCTCCTTGGCCACGCGCATAAAAGCCGCCGTACACTCCCGCACCTGCGACACAGAACCGGGCGCGGAGGATATGTCCTCGCGGTACATGGTCTGTATCGAGTCGATAATCAGCAGATCCGGCTTTGTCTGCGCGATCATGTGGCGTATGATGTCCACATTGGTCTGCGAAGCCACCAGCAAGTTGCCCGTGACGATGCCCAGGCGGTCCGCGCGCAATTTTATCTGCGTGGCCGATTCCTCTCCCGACACATAGAGTATGCGGCTGCCGCTCCCGCCGATGGCGTTGCAGATCTGCAGCAACAGGGTAGACTTACCGATGCCGG
>WRAA01000210.1 GCA_009780445.1 Defluviitaleaceae bacterium | reverse complement strand
GTGTCGAAAATCTCGTGCGAGGCCACGTTCTTGATATAATCAATAAACGGCACGCGGACATTCGGCGCGTAGTTTTCAGGTCTGCCCAGGTGTACGATTATGAAGTTTGGAATGATAACCTCTTTCAGAACCTTTAGATCCGGAGCCCTGTCCTGCGGCTCCGGCATGACGGGTTCATCCAGAGCGTGTCCGCCGATCTCCAGCGTCTCGGTGCTCTGCACGTCCGACCGGCTAAGCGGGCGCACATTAATAACTTGGATAGAAGTGGACTGGTCGAAGATCATTACCCCGCGGTACACCGTATGCCTGTATCCCGCCGCGCTTACACTCGCGTTGTACATGCTGTAACGTCGCTGCGTCGTAAGCGGATCCTCCGTAAGTGATATGTCCGGGGCGTCCAGCGATATCTCCGGAATATGCCCCGAACTGTCAGTCGTCTGCACGTGGAGTACGTTGTTGTTCTCATCTGTTATGGTTATCGTTGCATGGTCAATCAGGATCGCGCCTTCAGCCGCAACGACTTGAAGCCTCAAGAAACCTTTGCCCACAGTAACCTCCCATTGCTACCTATTTGAGATATTTTATTATGTTTGCCGAACATTGGTGAACATTATCATACGGCAATATTATACAGCGATCTCAATAGGTGTTGCGAATGGGTGGGGTTCGTATCCCTCCAGCGCGAAGTCGTCTGCGGTGAAGCTGTAGAAGTCTGTCACGCCGGGGTTGATGTGCAGGAGCGGCGCGGGGCGCGGCTCGCGGCGCAGAAGCTCTTCCACAATGGGTATGTGCCTGTCGTAGATGTGCGCGTCGGCGATTACATGCACAAGGCTACCGACGTGCAGACCGCTTGCCCGGGCAAGCATATGTAGGAGGATCGCGTACTGGCACACGTTCCAGTTGTTGGCGGGCAGGAAGTCCTGCGAACGTTGGTTCAAGACCGCGCTGAGCCGCCCGTTTTGCACCCCGAAGGTCATGCTGTAGGCACAGGGATACAAACCCATGGCGTGCAGATCCGCGTGGTTGTAGATGTTGGTGATTATCCTGCGGGATGCCGGGTTGTGCCGAAGGTCGTACAGCACCCTGTCAACCTGGTCGAACTCCCCTTCGGCATACCTGTGCTTTACGCCGAGCTGGTAGCCGTAGGCCTTGCCGATGGTGCCGTTTTCGTCGGCCCAGGCGTCCCACACCTTGGACTTCAGCTCGCTGATCTTGTTCGACTTCTTCTGCCAGATCCAGAGCATCTCGTCGATGCAGTTCTTAAACGCAAGCCTGCGTAGCGTAACCGCCGGGAATTCCGTGGCAAGGTCATAGCGGTTCACCATGCCGAACACACGCTTGGTGTGCGCGGGGCTTCCGTCCGCCCAGCGCGGCCGCACCTTGCCGCCGGCGTCGGAAAAACCGTTCTCCAGAATGTCCCGGCAGTTTTCGATGAAGATTTTGTCAGCAGTACTCATGCGCCCGCCCCTTAGCTTAGTGATGCTTGATGAAAGTACCTTGCGACAATTCGTTGAAGGCGTGTTGAAGCTCTTCGCGTGTGTTCATGACGATCGGCCCGCCCCACGCGATCGGCTCGCCAAGGGGTTTCGCCGCAAGCAGGATAAAGCGTACACCCAACGCCGATGCCCTAACGCGAACCGCGTCGCCGTCCGAGAATATCGCCGCGGAAAACTTCCCTACTTCCGTGCGCTCTTCGCCGAAGTTGGCCGCGCCCTCCAGCACATAGGCGAAGGAGTTCTGCCCTGCGGGAATCGGCAGGTCGTGCGACACGCCGGCCCCTAGGCAGACATCCATCATGGTCGCTTGGACGTACAGCGGCTTGATGCCGCTTTCGCCCATGTGTTCCCCGGAGATCAGCTTGATCGTACCGCCTTCGATGTCCAGCTGCTTCACCATGTCGGGCGTAATGGGGAAGTAGCGCGGCGGAGCCATCTTGTCCTTGCGCGGAAGGTTGAGCCAGAACTGCAAGCCGTCGAGCCGCTTGGCCGGCCGCGGCATTTCTTCGTGCAGGATACCGCTGCCGGCTGTCATCCATTGCAGATCGCCATCCAGCAAGGTGTCGCTGTTGCCGATGCTGTCCTTGTGGTCCACCCTGCCCTCCAAGAGGTATGTTATCGTTTCGATGCCCCTGTGCGGGTGCATGGGGAAACCCTTGATATAGTCCTCCGCGTTTTCTGATCCGAATGCGTCGAACATCAGGAACGGGTCAATGTCATAGATGTCTGAATGTTCGAACACGCGCACCAGCTTCACACCCGCGCCGTCCATAGTTTTGCGGCCTTTCGCAATCCGTCGTACCTCGCGTATGTTCATATGCTTAGCCCTCGCCGCGCAGAATGTCGCGGATGTCAAACAGGGCGCGGCCCACTTCCTTTGTGAAAGGCACGAGCGCGTCCTTGTTCTGCTCTGTGCAGGATAAACAAAGCCGTATGTTGTCCGCGTCGATAACATAACCCACGCCGAACCCGTCGTCCACAACCGCGCCGAAGGCGAAGAACTCCAGACCCTTCACCGACAGGCCGCTGGACGAAATAGTGTCGTGCTTGAGCCGCGCATAGGCCTTGCCGGCAAAAATGTTTTCAGAAGCGTCCAGCGAAATACCGTGTGCCGCCGCCATGGTCTCCAGCCCCGTCAGGTGCCGCTCCGGCCCGTTGCCCGCCTGGCACTGCATGATCATGCCTACGTGCATGTCGAATGCCTTGCGCGCCAGCTTCTCAAGGTCAGCGCGCCCCAGCCCTTCGCGGTGCGCCAGCATAAAGTCCAGCACAGCCGTGGTGGACGGCCGCATACACTCCGTGCGCCCCTGGTGATACTGCCGCATGGACACGGCTTCGTAAGTGCTGTCCAAACGCCCGGTGTGCCTGAACCAAGCCAATTGCAGGGCAAGGTGGAAGAACGCGTCCGGGCTGGATTTCAGCTCCTTCATTGCGCCGGAGCCGAAGCCGTCGAACACGTGGGTGTTCAGCAGTATGCCGGTTCCGCGGGTTTTGTCGGCCTGCTCCATCTTGCTGATGGCCTGCGAGGCCTCCGCGTCCACCGTCCACTCGAGGCGGGTGACACCCGGCGCGGAGCCAGAGCCTTCGCCGCCGCCTTCCCCCGCCAGTTCCTTGTATACGCCCTGCAAGATGCTTGTCCACACCGCCGCGTCATATGCCGTGTGTTCGTTGTTAAACCCGACGGAGTAGTCGTCCGCGAGGATGATCTGGAAGCATTTGTCGAACCAGCGGTTCTGCCCGTAGCCGTAGAGCATGTCGAATATCGCCGCGTCCGCGCTGCGCGAGCCTCTGTGGTCTATACACAGGGCGAACAACGCGCTGTTCACCTTCTCGAAGTTCTCGGCGTTGCGCGGATCCAGCTGTTGCAGATGGCCGTAGAGCTTGGCGGCTTCGTCGCGCTTGGCGGTCGTTAGTATGCCAATGTTCGGCGAAGGCTCGTCCGCGCTGTCGATCTGCGCAATTGCGGCGGACAGGCCGGCCACGCCGTACATCTCGCCGTCTGCGTCCGTCACGGGCAGAACGTACATATTTCCGCGCGACATCACCAGCACGTGGGCGTTCTTGACGCTCCCAGCACCCACATACAGCCCGTCCTGCCCGGCCATAGGTAAACGGCAGCCCGCGAACACATAACC
>WRAA01000209.1 GCA_009780445.1 Defluviitaleaceae bacterium | reverse complement strand
GTTTAAGAGAAAGGCCGTCCACATAAAGACTTCCAATGATTGTTACTACCACGATTCATACCATTGCTCCGACTGCAACAGGGTGGTTAGTGAGTTTCCCACAAGCTAGAGCGAAGCCGTCCGGGGTGCTTGGCAACACACCCTAGACGGCTTCGGTACTTTCGCCGGTGAACTCGCCGGTGAACTTGGTGAATTTGTCCAGCCAGCGAAGGCGCACGGTGCCGGTGGGGCCGTTTCGCTGCTTGGCGATGATGATCTCCGCGATGCCCTTGTCCTCGGAGAACTCGTCGTACTTTTCATCGCGGTAGATGAAGGTTACGATGTCGGCGTCTTGCTCGATCGCGCCGGATTCGCGCAGATCGGAGAGCATGGGGCGGTGGTCCTTGCGCTGTTCGCAGGCGCGGCTAAGCTGGCTTAGGGCGATGACGGGAACGTCGATGTCCTTGGCAATGGCCTTGAGGGAGCGCGAAATGTCGGAGATCTCCTGCTGGCGCGATTCTGTGCGGGAGGATCCGCTCATCAGCTGGAGGTAGTCGATCAAAATCAGCCCCAGCCCCTTCTCCAGGCGTAAGCGTCGGCACTTGGAGCGCACTTCCATGGGGGAGACGGAGGAGGCATCGTCTATGTAGATGGGCGCGTTGCGCAGAGGCTCGAGGGCGTCCAGAATGCGCCCCCACTCGTCGTCGTCCAGGTCGCCCGTGCGCAGCTTGTTGGAGTCCACATTAGCTTGCGAACACAGCATACGCGCGGCAAGCTGCTCCTTGGACATCTCAAGGCTGAATATGGCCACGGGGGTGTTCGTTTTTACGCCGACGTACTGGGCGATGTTCAGCGCGAAGGCTGTCTTGCCCATGGAGGGTCTCGCGGCGATCAGCACCAGATCCGACGGCTTGAAGCCCGTCGTCATGAAGTCAAGGTCGGTGAAGCCGCTTTCCACGCCCGATACGCGCCCCCCGGCAAGGTAGACCTTCTCGATGCCGGCCAGTGTGGACTCCAGTATGCTGCTCATCTGCGAAAACGCGCCGCTGCTTAGGTTCTGCGAAATGTCGATGATGCTCTTCTGCGCGGAGGCCAGTATTTGATCCAGCGGCTTCTCGCCCCGATAGCAGGTTGCGCTGATCTCCGCCGAAGCCTTGATCAGCCGCCGCAGGACGGACTTCTCCTTTACAATAGCGGCGTAACGCTCGATATAGGCCGCTGTGAAGTAGCCGCTGACCAAGGTTGTGAGGTATTCCATGCCGCCCACGGAGTCAAGCAGACCCTTGGAGGCAAGCTGGCTCTTGACGGTGATAATGTCGATGTTGGAGTCCATGTTCAGAAGTTCCGTCATGACCTCGTAGATGACCTGATTCGCGGGGTAGTAGAAGTCGTCCTTGCTGATCTGTGCATAGGCCGTAATGATGGCCTCTTTGTCGAACAGCATACTGCTTAACACGGCCTGTTCGGCCTCTGCGTCGTGGGGCGGGACGCGCTCCAAGGGATGGTCATTCATGGCTATTCCTCGGAAATGTTTATTTTCAGCGCGGCCGTAACTTTTGGGTGAAGCTTGATGTCGGCGGTTTTCTCGCCGGAGGTTTTGATTGGTTCGCTCAGGCTGATCCTCTTTTTGTCGATGTCCAGGCCGTGTTGGGACTTCAGTTCTTCGGAGATTTCCTTGTTTGTGACGGAGCCGAACAGCTTGCCGTTTTCGCCCATTCTCACCTTGATGCTGATGGGCTTGCCCTCGATGCTTGCGGCAAGTTCCCGCGCCGCGTCAAGCTCCAGCTGATCCTTGTGTTCCTTGGCCTTGCGCTTTGTCTCGAGTTCGTGCATGTTGGCCTTGGTGGCCTCCACGGCTATCTTGCGCGGCAGAAGGTAGTTGCGCGCGTGGCCGTCCGACGCGTTTATCAGATCACCCTTCTTGCCCACGCCCTGTACGTTTTCCAGCAGTATAACCTTCATGGCTGTCGCCTCCTTATGTGTCGTAGCAAGGCCGCGTAGTCTGCGGCCAGGACTTCATCGTGTTTGGAAATGTGTACGCGGAGATCGTCCGCGGCCTGGTCGTCGAGAGCGGCAGGGTCTATGCCGAGCCTTGCGGAAAGCATGTATGCCCGCACGAGGATCCCGGACAGGATGCGGAGCCTCTCTTCGCGGTCGCGGTGCGGGTCGGCCATGTTCTTGTGCAGGTCCACCACAGACTGCAACAGGCCGAGTTTCTGCTCGTCCAGAGCCTTCAGCATACCTGTTATGTCGAAATCGCCCGCCTGCATAATCATCACTCCGTTGTAGAAGATCCTTCGATAATTTTACACACATTGGGCGGTGTTGTCAAGCAATGTGAATTAATATGGAATTTATTGCGCCTAAACAGTTGACTTTCTCTACGGAAGAGGGTACAATTGAGGCAAATTATTATTTTGCCGAAGGAGACTTGTTAAATGGAGACGTTAAAGCTGATAGAGCGGCTGTCTAACGCGTTTGGCGCACCGGGCTTTGAAGATGATGTTGTTGCGCTGGCATCAAGCTATGCGAAGAATTTTGCGGATCTGTCCGAAAACTGTATGCGCAATCTGTATATTCGCCCGCGCCCGGAAAAGGTGAAGCGCGGCAGACCGTCAAAGACGGGCAAGCCCGTGGTAATGCTGGACGCGCACAGCGACGAAGTGGGCTTTGCCGTGCATGGTATACTCCCGAACGGAATGCTTCGGATAATGCCGCTTGGCTCCTGGGTGCCGTACACCCTGCCGTCTGGCGTTGTAGTGGTGAGAAACTCGGAGGGCGCGTTGCTGCGCGGCGTTATTGCGTCGGTGCCGCCGCACTTCATGCCTGAGGGCGAACGCGGCAATGCTCCGGAGATATCGAGCATGATGGTGGACATCGGATCGTCGTCGGCCGCCGAAACGCGGAATGAGTTCAAGGTGTCGCCCGGTGCGCCCGTGGTGCCGGAGGCCGCGTTCAGGTACAACGCCATGACCGGCCTCATGATGGGCAAGGCGTTTGATGACCGTCTGGGCTGCGCGTGTGTGCTGGAAACGCTGAAACAGCTCACTTTAGAATCCCTCGACGTGGAGCTTGTGGGAACGCTTACGGCGCAGGAGGAAGTGGGTCTGCGCGGAGCCGCCGTTGCGGCCAACACCATAAAGCCTGATATCGCCATCTTCTTCGAAGGTACGCCGGCCGACGACTACTTCCTGCCGGAACACATGGTGCAGACCTCGCTGAAAAAAGGCCCGATGCTGCGCCACTTGGACGACAGTATGATCACAAACCCGCGCTTCCAGCGTTTCGCGCTGAACATTGCGGAAGAGAAGGAAATGCCGGTCCAGGCGGGCGTGCGCAAGGGCGGTTCCACCAACGCCGGAGCCGTACACACATGGGGCGACGGCGTGCCGTGCATCGTCATCGGCATACCTGTGCGGTACGTACACACCCACAACGCGGTGGCTTCGCTGGAGGACTACAAGGCCTGTGTGGATCTCGCCTCGGAGATCATCCGCCGGCTTAACGCAGACGTGATCAGAAGGTTCTAGCTGATGTCGCACAGGCTCAACACGGTGTTCATGGGAACGCCCGCCTTTGCGGCACCGTCTCTTGACGCGCTTGCAAAGACCCACAACGTTGCCGCCGTGCTGACACAGCCGGACAGGCCGGCGGGGCG
>WRAA01000208.1 GCA_009780445.1 Defluviitaleaceae bacterium | reverse complement strand
TTTTTCGTCGGGCTAGGAAGCGCCGACGCCGCGAACCCTTGTGGTTCGCAAAGAGAAGCTGACGACGCACGGCGGAAAATTTGCCGAAAATACGCCAGAATGGGGTTTTCAAACACGCCCTAGCACAAGCTTTAAAGGGGGAAACGTTATGAATAGGTTAGCTGTTCTTGTTATGCTGTTTGTCGCGCTTATTGTTGCGAATACCGCGGAGGCGCGGGCTTCTGAAATAGACATTCTCTTCGAAAGGCGCAGTGCGCAGGTTGTGGCGCGGGATGTTGCGTACCACCGCATACGCCAGGTGACGTCCCTTGGTTTCCGCGATATCCACGTGCTGACCGCGCCGGTGGACGACCCATACATTTCCATCGGGCCGGCGGAGTCCCTCAACGAACCCGGCCTGCGCGAGACGCTAAGCACCCTGCTGGTGGACCACGGCGCAGTGGCCGGCGTAAATGCCGACTTCTTCGGCATGGCCAACATCCGCGGGGCCAGCTTCGGCCCCACCGTGCGCGACGGCCAACTGCTTAGCGTAGGCACGGGGCTGAACCGCGAGGGCAACGAACACGCCACGCTCTACATACAGTATCCGCACAACCCGTTCATAATCTATTCGCAAACGCAGATAGACTTCCTGAACAACGGCGAGCGCAATATCGAGATACAGTCCATCAACAAGATTACGGACATGGTGCTGCCCATCATCGTCACAACGGCGGCCATGGACGATACCTCCGTGCTGGACTACCGCTTCAGCGGCCTGTTCAAGATCGTTGTGGAAAACGGCTTCATCACCTATCTGTCCGGCTACGGCGAAACCGTGAACGTGCCGGATAACGGGTTCGTGGTTGTTGTGCCGCGAGTTTCGGCGGACTGGATCAACCAGTTCTTCGCCGTGGGGCAGGAGACCGCCTTTACGGTGCGCTCCGGCGTGGACCTCGGCAGCATTGTGCAGTCTGTCGGCGGCGGCGGGCGCATCCTGCTTGACGGCGAATACGTGGAGGACGGGCTTGTGATAGCCGGCCGCCACCCGCGCACCGCCGTCGGCATATCCGAGGACCGCCGGCACATCATCATGGCCGTGATAGACGGCCGCGGGCATTCCGTGGGCGCGACACACGCCGAAACAGCCGACATCATGCGGGAGTTCGGCGCGTACAACGCCATGATGCTGGACGGCGGAGGCTCGTCCACAATCGGCGTCAGCACGCCGCAGGATCCACAGATACGCATTGTGAACACGCCGTCGGAGGGCACACAGAGGCGCGTGATCAACGCCCTGGCCGTGTTCGACAACTCCGTTGCGCAAGCCCCTGTGCGGCTCGAGATCCACCCCGCCGCCGGCTACAACGGCGTGCTTCACGCAAATGTGCCGAACCGTATGCAGGTCTTTGCCACGGACATGTACTTCAACCGCATAGAGATCCCTTGGGAAGAGGTGCAGATCAGCGCGGTGAACGACCCCGACGGCAGATGGATCGACAACTACTACAACGTTTCGCGCCCCGGCCCCGTACTGTTCGAGGCCGCGTGGAACGGCATCTTCGCGCGGCAGGAGATTGAATCGCGCCGGCTTATGGAGCTTCTGCCGTCGGTAGACAGCTTTACGCTGGAAGCCGGCGAAAGCCGCACCCTCAGCTTCCGCGGCATCGACAACACGGGTGCCACAAGCGGCGACCTGCCCGGGGTTAACTTCACCGTATCCGACCCGGAGCTTGGCCACATGCAGGGCAACGTGTTCGTAGCGACTGCGGCAGGCGCGGGTTATGTGCAGGCGTGGGTTGGCCAGGTTGTGAAGCATGTTAGGTTCGCCGTGACGGAAGAGGACTACACGCCCGACTATACGGTGCTGTCAGTTCCCCGGGACAGCCGCTTCAGCGACTTCCTGCGCACCGAGATCTACGGCGCGCCGCCCTACGCAAGCTTCGACATAACCGCCGCCGGCCGCACCACCGTGCCAAACGCAAACGGCTTGCCGGCGGGCTTCGTTGCGGCAGACGCGGCCGCGCGTTATCTCTTTGCCTCCGGCACAAGCCGCGGCCTGAAAATAGGCGAAAGCAACTGGCCGGCCGACATCGCGCCGAACTACCGCTGGAACAGCAACTACCACGTACACAGGCAGTACAACGCCCTGATACTGCAAATGAGCGCGGCCGACGGCGGCTTCTTCCGCACGGACCGCGAGCAATGGCGCAGCTTCTCCCGCGATATCGCCGTCAGCGGCGCGGATCACATTTTCATCACCATGGACGTAAACCCTCTCACCTCAATAGGCCGCGGCGAGCTGGATCTCTTCGTGGAAGTCCTGTCCGAGTTCACCGAGCTTGGCAAGTCTGTGTTCGTAGTCTCGTCCTATGGCCAGGCCACGACCTCCACTGCGCGCGACGGCGTGCGCTTCATAAACCTTGGCGGCATGTGGACACCCGCCAACACCCTCAACAGCTCCTTCGCCGTCCTGCGCTTTCGAATCAGCGGCAGGGATATCGTCTACGACTTGCAAGGCATCAGCTAAGGTAGCATCGGAGCGAAAATGAACAATTATAAGGTACTGATGACCCTGATGGGTCTTGAGATAGGCGGCGCGGAGACCCACGTTCTGGAGCTTTGCAAGGCACTGCGCAAGCAGGGCGTGGAGGTGTATGTCGCGTCCAACGGCGGCGCGTATGAGTCGGAGCTGGAGGACTGGGGCGTGACGCACTTTAGCGTGCCCCTGCACAACAAGAACTTAGCCAACGTGGTATCGGCCTACGGCGCGCTAAAGCGCATAATTGTGGAGAACGATATAAAGCTGGTACACGCCCACGCGCGTATCCCGGCTTTTTTGTGCGGTCTGCTGAGGCGCAAGCTGGGCTTTCGGTTTGTGACCACGGCGCACTGGACCTTTACGGTGGGCTTTCCGTTTAACGTGCTGACAAACTGGGGCGAACGCAGCTTGGCCGTTAGCGAGGACGTGAAGCAGTACCTCACCGCCAACTACAAATTCCCCGCGGAACACATCAAGGTAACGATCAACGGCATCGACACAGAGAAGTTTTGCGCAGACACACCTTACGCGGATATTGCGGAGGAATTCGGGCTTGACGCGGGCGCGTTCAGGATCGTGTACGTGAGCCGGCTGGACAAGGAGCGCAGCCTGGCCGCCCACGCGCTGATCGGGGCATTGCCGAAGATCCTGGCGTGCTGCCCGAATCTCGAGGTTGTGATCGTGGGCGACGGCGGCGACCGCCGCAATGTGGAAGAGGCCGCAAACGCCGCAAACAAGGCGGCCGGACGGCGCGTGGCCATAATGGCCGGCGCAAGGGTAGACATCAACAAGTTTACGGCGTCCTGCGACATCTTCGTGGGCGTGAGCCGCGCCGCGCTGGAGGCTATGTCCGCCGCAAAGCCTGTGATACTCGCGGGCAACGAAGGGTATCTGGGAATATTCGGCGAGGACAAGCTGGCCGTGGGCATCGACACAAACTTTTGCTGCCGCGGCTGCGACACAACAAGCGCGGAGAGCATCGCGCGGGACGCCCTTGCCCTGATCGCCAAAAGCGGCGAAGAACGCGCGAAGCTTGGCGAATACGGCCGCGATCTGGTATCGCGGGATTATTCCACGGCCAGGATGGCGGCGGACGCGATGCAGGTCTATGAAAGCGTGCGCACCGGCGCGGGCGATATCGACGTGCTGATCTCCGGCTACTACGGCTTCGGCAACAACGGGGACGACGCTGTGCTGCAGTCTATCGTGGACAACCTAA
>WRAA01000207.1 GCA_009780445.1 Defluviitaleaceae bacterium | reverse complement strand
ATTCGACTTGAAAACACTCCAAGCAAACGCAGGATTTTTGCGTAAGTGCTAGGAATGAGGGACGACGCGTACCCACAGGGTACGCTAGGAGCGAATGACGACGCAATTACGCAAAAAGACAAGTTTGATTGGAGTGTTTTCAAGTTGAATGGCTATAAGGAGACAACAAAGGTATGCTTGGTGAAGTACGGTGAAATTGCCCTGCGCGGAAAGAACCGCGGGCTGTTCGAGAGACAGCTCACGAGCGATCTGCGGCGCAGACTGGAGCAGACGGGCGGCTACCGCGTTTTCGCGGAGGACGGGCGTTTCGTCATCGAAAACGCCGATACGGCGGCGCGGGAGATGGACTATGACCGCGTGATGTCCTACGTCGGCACGACCTTGGGCATTATCGGCTTCTGCCCGTGTACGCGCACCACGGAGCTTTCCCTCGAGAACATATTACAGCTTGCCACAGACTACATAGGCGATAACTATGCCGACACCAGGTTCAGCTTCAAGGTGGAGACAAAACGCGCGAACAAGTTCTTCCCCATACGTTCCTACGATGTTTCGGCGGCGGTTGGCGAAGCGGTGCTTAACACCTTCCCCAACACGCGGGTGGACGTCCACAACCCCGATGTTGTGCTGTACGTGGAGATCCGCCGCAGTGCCTACATCTTCTCGAAGATAATCCCGGGCATGGGCGGGCTGCCGGCGGGAAGCAGCGGGCGCGGCGTGCTGATGCTCTCCGGCGGGATAGACAGCCCCGTGGCGGGCTTTATGATGGCGAAGCGCGGCCTCGCGCTGGAGGCGGTGTACTTCGATTCGCCGCCGTTTACCTCCGAACGCGCACAACAAAAGGTGCTGGATCTCGCCAAGCGTCTCTCCGACTATAACGGATACATACGGCTGCACGTGGTGCCGTTTACGGACATACAGACATATCTCTACGAACATGTGCCGCGCGAAAAGCTCACAATCTTCATGAAACGGGCAATGATGCGGATAGCGCGGATCGTCGCGGAAACACGCTCCGCCGGGTGTATCATTACGGGCGACAGCCTGGGCCAGGTGGCCAGCCAGACCGTGGAGGCTATGGCGGCCATCGACGCGGGGCTGGGTATGACGGTCTTTCGCCCGCTGTCCGGGCTGGACAAGTACGAGATTATCGAGACCGCCAAGAGGATCGGCACCTTCGACATCTCCATCAGGCCGTATGAGGACTGCTGCACGGTGTTTGTGGCCAAGCACCCAGAGATACGCCCCAAGGCGCATATCATCGAGCGTATGGAGGCCAAGCTTGACCTTCTGCCCGGCAAGATCGACGATGCCGCGGGCGCGGCGGCTGTGCATGTGTTCAAGTATTCGTAAATGGTAAGGTGGTACGAATGTTTATCGTCATAACGGGGCCTTCAGCCTCGGGCAAGAGTGTGTTTGCGGCGCGGCTTTCGCGGGAGCTGGGTATACCGTTCTTCACGAAGGACAGGCTGAAGATCGCGCTTTCGGAACACGTAAAGCCGGACGACCCGGACGAGGCCAGGCTGGTGTTGTCCCATGCCACGGGCGGGGCGTTGTTCTGCATTGCGGAAAGCTTGCTGGACGCGGGTGTGCCGTTCATACTGGAGGCCAACTTCCGGCAGTATGAGTGCGACCGCATCAACGCCATGGTGGCCTCGCGCGGCTGCAAGTGCCTGGCCTACCTCTTCGCGGGGGATCTGCACGCGCTGGCCAAGCGGTTTATCGAGCGCGAAAAGACGGCGGAACGCCACGAAAGCCTGCGTTTACCAGGCTTTGTGCCGGATCATGAACTCTATGCGCGGCAGTTTGAAGAGTTTGTGGATATACGACTGGACACGGAAGTGGTGAAGGTGGACGCAACCGGCTTCGAGAGTATAGACTTTGACGGCCTGGTAAGCACCGCGCGGGAGTTCCTGCGGGGCGGAGTAGAGTGTCGTAGCTAATGAGACGGGAGAGGGTGGGTACATGGAAAACTTGTTCTTGCAAGCCGCCGACGGTGCGGATCTGACGGACGCGCAGATGGAGGATCTGCTTGCCAAGGCCTTGAAGTCCCGGCCGGCGCCGGAGAAGGTTCTGATAATTCCGCCGGATATTACGCGCTCCGGGTCATATGCCGGGTCTGTGACGCGTATGCTGTACAGACTGCTGGGCGGCGCACGCATAGACATTATGCCGGCCTTGGGAACCCACGCCGCCATGACCGATTACGAGATCGACAAGATGTACGGCCTTCCCAAGGAAAGGTTCCTGGTACACCGCTGGCGCAAGGATGTCGTAAGGCTTGGGGAAGTGCCGGCGGGGTTTGTGCGGGAGGTGTCGGAAGGGCTGATGAACCACGGTATACCCGTGGAGCTGAACCGCGCTATCGCCGAACCCGGTTACGACCTTATCATATCCGTGGGGCAGGTGGTGCCGCACGAAGTGGCCGGCATGGCGAACTATAACAAGAACATCTTCGTAGGCTGCGGCGGCAGCGACATGATAAACTACAGCCACTTCCTGGGCGCGTTGTACGGCATGGAGCGTGTGATGGGGCGGGATAACTCGCCGGTGCATCAAGTGTTCGACTACGCGGAGAAAACCTTCGCCGCAGACATCCCGCTGATGTATGTGCTGACAGTGACCACCGCGAACGACCACGGCGTCGGCGTGAAGAGTATCGCCGCCGGCAGGGACCGCGATCTGTTCAGCCGCTCCATCAAGGTCAGCCAACAGCACAACCTGAACTTTCTGGACGCGCCGATCAAGAATGCCGTGGCCTATCTCGACCCGGAGAAGTTCCACACGACATGGCTCGGCAACAAGGCCATCTACCGCACGCGCATAGCAATGGCGGACGGCGGGCGGCTGACGGTGATCGCGCCGGGGGTGAAGGGCTTTGGAGAGGACGCGGAGAACGACGCTCTTATCCGCAAGTACGGCTACTTCGGCCGCGACAAGGTGCTTGCTCTCACGCAGAGCAACCAAGACTTGCAGGACAACCTAAGCGTGGCGGCGCACTTAATACACGGCTCTTCCGACGGGCGGTTCGCCGTGACCTATGCGGCGGGCGGGCTTACGCGGGCGGAGGTGGAGGCGGCGGGCTTCGGCTACATGCCCATCGACGAAGCCCTGCGCCGCTATGATGTCGCTGGCCAACAAGACGGCTACAACGAAGCGGACGGCGAGGAATTCTTCTTCATCAAGAACCCCGCGGCGGGGCTGTGGGCGTTAAAAGACAGATTCTGACAATGAGGTGTTACGATGGCGTTAAGTTTTGAGTATATGGCAAAGATTCCAAAGCTTGGGTTCGGCCTTATGCGCCTGCCCAACTTCGGGGCCTACGGCAAGATAGACACGGAAAGCTTCAAGCAGATGGCCGACTACTACATGGAACAGGGCATGAACTACTTCGACACGGCATATATGTACCACGACGGGGAATCGGAGACCGCCACGCGTGAAGTTGTGGTGAAGCGGTTTGTTCGCGAATCCTACTTCCTGGCCGACAAGTTCCCCGTGTGGGCGGCGAAGAACTCGGCGGATGTGGGCAGGATATTCACGGAACAGCTGAGGAAGTGCGGAGTTGACTACTTCGACTTTTACCTGCTGCACTCGCTGAACGGCTCGAACAACGACAGATGCGTGCAGCTCGGCGCGTATGAATACTTCGCGCGGATGAAGGCGGAGGGCAGGATCAGGCACTTCGGCCTGTCCTTCCACGGCACGCCGGAGGATCTGCGCAAAATCCTTTCGGACCACCCGGAACACGAGTTTGTGCAGCTGCAGATAAACTACTTCGATTGGTAT
>WRAA01000206.1 GCA_009780445.1 Defluviitaleaceae bacterium | reverse complement strand
CATGTTACTTCTGACAAGCCAATAGACCACGAATCGCCTTGGTTATAAATACGTCCGCCAAACTCGTAAATAACGCCACCATTTTCAAGACATCTGTCAAACAGACCCAAAGATGTCATGGCGCTGTTGCCGCCACTGCCTTCCGTGATAGCGGTTCCGTTCGGTCTTAATTGAATACCTCCAAGAGAGTTCTCGGTTTCCTGGCGGCTGGTTTGGTTTGCTGCACCGTTGTAATACATAGCACCGCAATGCATACCGTCGTCCAACTCACTGTCCGGATTTGCATTGCCGTTGTTAGCATAAACACAGCCGTCTTCGGGATTTACTGTTCCGCCGCCGGTTGCCTCAAGCTGCGGAAGGTCGTTCACTCTGTACGAGCCAACGTCGTCAGCAAGACCAAGGTTAAAATCATCGGCGGTACTGCTGATATCAGAAATACTGCTGATATCAGAAATACTGCTGACATCAGCGGTACTGCTGATATCAGAATAACTAGCATCGCCGGCGCCGGAATCAGCGCTGCCTGTGTCAATAGAAGTGCTTGTGTAATCTGCCATATTGTTTCCCCCTAAAAAAATTAATTAGCGTAAAATTGGACGTTCTCTCTAGGTACTATTATAGCACGCTGAAATAAAAATGCGGCGAGGGTTTCTCAAGTTTAATCTTTGCTTTGTCCAGGATGACAAACTTGGGTTTAATACCAAAAGAGGCTGTTGCAAAACAGCCTCCCGTCAAACAAAAAAAGCGAGTCTATAAACAGAAGCAGGCGCACAAGGTTTGGCTCAAGGTTTAACCTTATCGCTGGTATTTGTAATTATGAGCTTAATTTTTGATTTCGAAAGAGGTCTATTGTCCGATGGCGGCGTATGTGGTATAATATATAACAATCTATGAATATGGGGGCGCGCGTGCCGGAAAGCGATAAGTTCTACACCTTCAAGGGTTATGCCATGATGGAAAACAGCATGGTCACAGCGTCGATGGAGGACTATCTGGAGATGATCTACAGAATCCACTCCGCCGACGAAGCCGTGAGAATCGGCTCTCTTGCCGAAAGCTTAAACGTCAAGCCGTCGTCCGCCACGAAGATGGTCGGCAGCCTCAAGGAGCATGGGCTGGTGCTGTCCGAGAAATACGGCTACATCACGCTTACCGATCTCGGCAAGGAGCTTGGGCGGTACCTGGTTTTTCGGCACGATATCCTGCACAGCTTCCTGTGCCACATCAACCGCTCGCAGAACGAGCTGGAACAGGTGGAGAAGATCGAACACTTCTTCAACAAGGAGACAGTTCTAAACATTCAGAAACTGCTGGAGAAACAACAACACCCGGCAAGATGCGGCTCCGCCGAGTGTTGTTGTATGCGGTAGGTTATTGCCGTATAGATTCATAGGGTCGGGTGCTGAACCAGCTTAGGAACATGGTGGACAGATTGTGCAGCACCGCGCCCACCGAAGCCGGCAGTAAACCGCCAAGCCCCAACGCTATCAGGGATGTATTAAAGCCTACGATAACCTTGTAGTTGCCGTTGACCCTGCCGATCAGCTCGTTGCTAAGCTTGCGCAGAACCACCAGCCCCTCCAGATTTTCGTCGAGTATCACAATGTCAGAAACTTCCTTTGCGAGATCCGCGCCGTCCTTCATAGCGACGGACACGTCGGCCTGGGACAGCGCGGGGGAATCGTTCACGCCGTCGCCAACCATGATTACGGTGTTGCCGGCGTCCTTCAGCTCCTTCACGAACAACGCCTTCTGCTCCGGCAGCATCTGCGAGCGATATTCCTTGATGCCCAGCTCTTCGGCCACGATCTTCGCCGCCGCCTCACTGTCTCCCGTAAGCATAATCATACGATCCAGCCCCAGCTCTGCCAAGTTATCCAGAACCCGTGCGGCTTCGGGGCGCGGCGGGTCTTGCACGCAGATACAGCCCGCGGCCTTGCCGCCGATGGCCAGGTACACCGTGGAATAACCCTGCGTCTCCCTCTCTATCACAGCGGCATTCTCATCCGACAGCGGCACGCCTTCGTGGTCGCAGATGAAGTGCCTGCTGCCTATCACAACCCTATCTTCCCCAATGCTGGACGCAATACCGTGCGCCACGATATACTCCACATCGGCGTGTTCCTCCTGATGCTCAAGGTTCTCCGCCTCCGCCCGGCGTACGATGGCCTTCGCCACGCTGTGGGGGAAGTGTTCTTCTAGGCATGCGGAGATTTTCAGCACTTCGCTCCGCTCGTATCCCTCAAACGGCACAACCTTCGCAACGGTGGGGCAGGACCAGGTAAGCGTGCCTGTCTTGTCGAACACCGCCACATTGGCCGTGGCAAAGGATTCGATGTGCTTGCCTCCCTTGATGAGTATACGTCTGTTGGACGCGTTCTTGATGGACGTCATTATGCAGATGGGTGTGGAGAGCCTGATGGCGCAGGAATAGTCCACCATCAGCACGCTCATGGCGCGCGGCATATCCCGCGTAAGGAACAACGCGCCGAAGAACGCGACAAAGCTGAACGGCACGATGTTATCGGCCAGCTTTTCCGCGTTGCTGTGGATGTTGGCCTTGAGCCTTTCCGACGTGTCGATCATGTTCACGATGTTCTGGATCCTGGTGTCGTTGGCGAGGGAGCGCACCTTGATGCAGATGCTGCCTTCGTCCACCACCGTTCCCGCGAACACGCTGTGGGCGAAGCTGCGCACAACCGGCATGGCTTCGCCCGTCATCGACGCTTCGTTAACGGTGGCTTCGCCCTCCACCACTTCGCCGTCCAGCGGAATTATGTTGCCGGAGCGAACCCGGATAACGTCGTCGATCCGGACATCCTCCAGCGGCATTTGCACCTCCGCGCCGTCCACCCTTGCCCACACGCTGTCCACGTTCATGCTTAGGCTGCGCGAAAGGCTGTGGTGAACCTTCTTCTTCGTATAGTCCCCCAGCAGGGCGGTGATCCTCAGCAGCATCATGACAGAGCTTGCCGTCTTAAAGTCCTTCTGCGAAATAGCCACGCCTATCGAAACCGCGTCCAGCACGTCCACATTCATGTTTCCCCGCGCCAGAGCGTCAATGCCGCGCTTCCAGTACTTCGCCGCGGACTTAAACAGGAAGAACATGCCGATGGGCGCCGGCACGAAGAACTTGAAGAACATTCGCATCAGGAAGATGTCTATGAGCGCGTTTGCGAATTCCTCGTCCATCTCCCGAAGCACATTGGAGTCCTTCCGCTCGCCTTCAGGCAGGGCGTGGCGGTCCAAGCCTTCCAGCAAGCCCACCACATCAGCCCGATGCCCGGGCCGGTAATGCACCAGCAGGCCGCCGTTCACAGCAGTGGCCGCCGCGTCAACGACAAAAGGACACGCGAAGAACGTTTCCTCGATGCCGTATCCCTGTTCCTTGGTGAACACATCCCGCCCCAAACGAAAGCGTATACGCCCGGGTTTGTCGTAAACTATCGCATACCGCAGGGCGGCAGACCTATCCGATACAAGCGACATTAGGCGTTGCTTCCGGAATCATCGGCCCTGTTCGCGTCATGTACTACATCCGCTGCTTCTTCCTTTATGTTCTGGAATGTCTCATATGCCTTCTTCTGCAGCTGTATTCCGCCGGCAATGCCCTTTACGGCAACATTCTTGGCCTTGCCGCTCTTCACAAAGTACATGCCGTACAGCGTGGCGGCCACTCCGCCCGCAAACAGCAGCAAACGTTCCTTCCGGCGCAGACACATCAACAGATTCATATCATCACTCTTCTCTCATAAGTATTGTTATCAATTATAGCCATTCAACTTAAAAACACTCCAATCAAACTTGTCTTT
>WRAA01000205.1 GCA_009780445.1 Defluviitaleaceae bacterium | reverse complement strand
TCGTTGGCTGTACTTGCAAACCAAGCTTGAATTCCGGCATGGTCGGAGGTAGTGAGAC
This sequence comes from Defluviitaleaceae bacterium, assembly GCA_009780445.1. Lineage (GTDB taxonomy): Bacteria > Bacillota > Clostridia > Lachnospirales > WRAA01 > WRAA01. The sequence continues at coordinate 3,763 of WRAA01000205.1, read as the reverse complement.
CCAACGCGCTGGAAAGTGCGGCAGCCTGATCATCGGTCAATGTGATGTCGTAACCTGCTTGTGTGCCGACAGACAAAGCTTGGATCGCGTCGATAACATCCTGCAGAGAATCTCCGACAGCGTGAGTGCCGTTAAGTGCGGTTAGCACTGCTGCCATTGCGGCGTTAAAGTCAGCCGTTTGTGTTCCGGTGTAGACTATGTTCATTGCCGAAGCGGCCGCAGCTGCGTTTGTGAAGTTTGCCCAAGTTCCAGCTATCTCCTGGGTGAACAGAGAGTTGACAGTATCTCCGGAGTTAAGGCCGAGCTGGCTTAGCTGACTTGCAGTGAAAATGTCACCGAGTTCTTCGGTAAGATCAATGTCATCGCCGGCAAAGTGGAGGATGATGGTTTCCAGCGCAATACGCTGGTTGGCATTAAGATCTGTCAGGTTTCCGACGAAATCGTTAAGGCCGTTGATCATTGCGGTGTCACCATCGTTGGTCACATATCTTGGGCCGGAGAGGGAGCCGTCGAGAAGGGTCATGCCGTTGAACTGCAGGGTGGTGGCTGTGCGTTCGATCTCGTCTATAAGGTGGTTGATTTCGCCTTGAATTCTTGCGCGGTTCGATTGGTTCGTGCCTACGCCCGGGCCGCCTTCGGCTGTGTTAACATCGTTGGCTGCCTGTACTGTAAGTTCGCGGATGCGCGTAACCATTTCGGTGATTGTGGAGAGGCCGCCTTCGGCAGTCTGCAGCATGGAGATGCCGTCCTGCGCGTTGCGCGAGGCTTGGTCCAGTCCGCGGATCTGTGCGCGCATGTTTTCGGAGATACCGAGGCCGGCGGCGTCGTCAGCCGCGCTGTTGATGCGGAAGCCGCTGGAGAGGCGTGCGGAAGCGCGTGCCTGTTGGTTGCCCACCATGCCCAGGTTTCTGTGGGAGTTGAGGGCGAGAACATTGGTTCTTACTACCATGTTCGACATAGTTAATCCTCCTTGAGTTTGCGGGGGTTACCCCGTGCCCGTTCCTTCGGGCAGATTTGTGCCGATACGGCTGCAGTCCGTATTAGGCAGCGGCCGATTGGCCGCGGAAGGTTCCTACGTTCGCAAGATTTATGCTATGTAATTCCTTCCACAACAATTATCGGAAGGAGGCGCGGCAAACTTTAGCTCTTTTTGAAAAGTTTTTCAAATTTATTAGTTTGCACCGCAAAGGGCGCGATTACACCGGCAAAATGTGGGAAGCATGGTAAGGTCGTTGCTTAGAACCTGTATTCAATAATTCAACGCCACCTTGGCACAGTTTGACGCCGTTGTGACCTTGTGCTCGGTATTTCATGTTGTCTAATTCTTAGACAACATGAAATACCTTCTTAGCGGCTCCTAGCGGATCGCACGGATACGCGTCGTCGCCGCTACAAGGTCACAACAACGCCAATCTGCACCAATGTGGCGTTGAATTATTGAATACAGGTTCTTAAATTTGCGAAAGGGGATGTGTAAGCTCTGGAAGTGTGGTATAATGTGGCGATAAGGGGGTGCAGCTGTGCCGAAATTATTTGAGAGCTTGACGATAGGCAACATGAGGGTGCGCAACAGGATCGCCATGCCGCCGATGTGCATGTACAGTGCGCAGGACGGCCGCGCGGGGGATTTTCATGCGACGCACTACGGGGCGCGGGCGATTGGCGGAGTGGGGCTGATTATTGTGGAGGCCACGGGGGTGACGGCCAACGGGCGCATCAGCGACAACTGCCTGGGCATTTACGACGACGGGTTTGTTGAAGGGCTTGGGCGTATTGCGGCGGCCATCAAGGCTTACGGCGCGGCGGCGGCCATACAGCTGGGGCACGCGGGGCGCAAATGTCTGGCCGCTGTGCCGCAGATCGTGGCACCTTCCGCGATAGCCTTCGATACGAACCACAAGACACCGGCGGAGATGAGCCGCGCGGATATCGAAGAATTGTTGGAGAGTTACCGCACCGCCGCACGCCGCGCCGGTGAAGCGGGTTTCGACATGGTGGAGATCCACGCCGCCCACGGATACCTTCTCTCCACGTTCCTATCGCCGCTTAGCAACAGGCGGGGGGACGAATACGGCGGCAGCGCCGAGAACCGCGCGCGCCTTCCCGGCCGCGTTGTGGATGCCGTGCGGCAGAGCTTCGGCGGGAGCGTGGGCATTCGCATATCGGCGGAGGACTACATCCCCGAGGGCAACCGCCCAGAGGATCTCGCGGAAATGGTCAACATGTTCAAGGCTAAGGGCGTGGACGTTGTGAACGTAAGCTCCGGCGGTGTGGCTCCGGCGGCATTGCCGGTGTTCCCGGGGTATCAAGTGAGGTTCGCCGAGGCGGTTCGGGAGCGCACGGGCTTGCCCGTGATGGCCGGCGGCCTGCTGACATCCCCCCGCCACTGCGAGGAGGTCGTGGCGAACAACCGCGCCGACATGGTGTACGTCGGCCGGGAGATCCTGCGCAACCCGCACTTCCCCCTGCAAGCCGCGCACGAGCTTGGGGCGGACTTCCCCTGGCCGAAGCAGTATGTGCGTGCTTCCTATAAGTAACGGAGCGTGATAACGTGGAGACAATGTTGCAGAAGTACGCTGCCTACTATCGTGAGCATCTGCTGAATGACATTATGCCCTTCTGGGACAAGCATTGTATCGACAACGAATTCGGCGGATACCGCCAAAGCCCTCTGCGCTTCGGCCACCCCGAAAGCTCCGACAAGTACATCAGGTTCCAGGCACAGCAGACCTATGTCTACGCGCTGTTGTACAACGAGTTCGAGAGCCGGCCGCAGTGGCTGGACAACGCCCTGCACGGGCTGGGATACCTAACGGAACGCGCCTATGCCGGCTCCGGGCGTTTTCACTACCTCGCAGACCGTGAGGGAAGCGCGGTGCAGTCCAGCATCTCCCTGCTTGTAGACTGCTATGCCGTGCAGGCTCTTTCGGAATGTTACCGCGCGGGCGGCGGCTTGGACATTGGCCTTTTGGAGCTTCTCGGCGTATGCTACAATACGCTGGAGCGAAATGTCACCAGCCCGTACTTCACCGACTTGTACGAATACCGCTGGAGCAAGAAGTACATATGGCACGACATCTACCTGACGGCTCTGGACGCCGCAACCACGGCGGCCAAGGCCCTGGGCGCGGACCGCACAGGGAAGCTGGAGGATCACTGCACCGACAGGATATTCAACTGGTTTGTGCGCAGCGAACACAGAGCGGTGTTCGACGCGGTGGGCTGGGACAAGCGGCTTTTCCCGGAGGAGCCGCGCGGCAGCCTGGCACACCCGGGACGCGCCATGGAGTCCATGCGGCTGTGTTTGCGGCTTGCGCGCAGGCGCGGCGATGACAGGATGCTGGCCAAGGCTCTTGATATTGTGCTGTGGACGCTTGAATCCGGCACGGATGATGTGTTTGGCGGAATGTTCTCGCACACGACCATACACGGCGGCGAGGCCGCGCCGCTGGAGGACGGCACCCTCTGGCACGACAAGGTGTGGCGGGCGCACGCCGAGGCTCTGTCCTGCTGCGCCGAAGCTTACGTCGCCTCCGGCGGCAAACCGGAATATCTTACGCGCTTCGAGGCTCTGCACGAGTTCTGCCGCCAACACTTCCCCGATCGCGAACACGGAGAATGGCACACATCATTGCACCGCGACGGCACAGCAAAAAACCCGCTGAAGGACAGCGCGTTTAAGAGCGCGTACTACCCCGTGCGGGCGGCCGTTTGTGTTGTAAATAGCTTATCGAGTACGCTCTAAGATTTTGGCGATTTTGCG
>WRAA01000204.1 GCA_009780445.1 Defluviitaleaceae bacterium | reverse complement strand
TGGATGAATCATATCATAATCGGTACGGCCGGGCATATTGACCACGGAAAGACGACGCTTATCAGAGCCTTAACCGGGCGCAACACAGACCGTCTTGCGGAGGAACAGAGGCGCGGGATCTCCATCGACCTGGGCTTCACCTATGTGGATCTGCCAAGCGGGGCGCGGGCGGGTATTATCGACGTGCCGGGCCACGAGCGGTTTATCAAGAACATGATGGCGGGCGCGTCGGGCATAGACCTTGTGATGCTGACCGTCGCGGCCAACGAAGGCGTGAAGCCGCAGACCATCGAACATATCGACATATTAAGCTATCTCGGCATCAAGCAGGGGCTGATCGTGCTGACGAAGGCGGACATTTCCGACGAAACGCTGACGGAGCTGGCCATTGACGACATTCGCGAAAGGACGGCGGGTACGCTGTTTGAAGGCGCGGAGATTGTGAAGGTGGACTCGGTGACGGGGCGCGGCATCGGCGAGCTTGTGGAGCGGATTGACGCGCTCTGCGCACTGCTGCCGCCGCGTAACACCGCCGCCGCGCCGCGCCTTGGCATCGACAGGGTGTTCAGCCTCAAGGGCTTCGGCACCGTGGTGACGGGAACCCTTGCGGAGGGCACGATATCGCTGGACGACGAGCTGTGCCTGTATCCCACAGGCGCGGACGCAAGCACGCGGGTGAAGATCCGCGGCATACAGGTGCATGACTGCGCCGTGACTTCGGCCTATGCCGGACAGCGCACGGCCATCAACATTTCCAACGTAAAGCCAACAGATCTGCGGCGCGGGGATGTTCTTGCGCGTGCCGGGTCGTTGGCGGCCAGCAGTTATATTGACGTGAAGCTTAGCATTGTTCCACACGCGGAGCGGGAGCTGAAATTTTGGGAGCGCGTGCGGCTGGCCGTGGGCGCGGCGCAGGTCTTTGCGCGGGTGGTGCTGTTGGACGCGGACGCGGTTTCCGCCGGCGAAACGGCCTACGCGCAGCTGCGTCTTGAGGAGAGACTGGCCCTGAAGAAGGGGGACCGCTTCGTGATCCGCCGCTATTCGCCCATGGAGACTATCGGCGGCGGTCTGGTGCTGGATTCTGCGGCGGTGCGCCACGCCAAGCTTAGCGCGGAGAAGATGTTGGTGCTGGCCTCGAAGGAGTCCGGCAGTGAGGCCGACATCGCAGCCGCCATGAAGGAACAGGCCACGAACGAGCTTCGCGCGAGCATACTGTCACTGCTGGAAAAGTACCACGCCGGCAACAACATGCGCGCGGGCATCTTGAAGGAGGAAGTACATTCGAAGCTGGCAGGCAAAACCAAACGCGCCGAGTTTGACAGCTTCTTGGAGGATATGCGGGCGGAGCGGCTCATCGACATCAGCGGCAATATCGTGGCCATGCACGGCTTCGAGCCGAACTATTCGCCGAAACAGGCCGCCGCGCGTGACGAAATAACGGCGCGGCTGACGGAAGCGGGTTTTGCGGCTCTGTCTCCGGAGGAACTGACATCCGGCGGCAAGCATTACGCCCAGGTGCTGGAAGCCTTGATCGGCACAAGCGTGGTGCGGCTGGACAAATCCGCCGTGATGCACGTCAGCTTCTACGAAGAGGCCAAGGCCAAGGTTGCCGGACATCTTGCGGCGCACGGCGAGATCACCCTTGCGGAGTTCCGTGACATAACAGGCTCCAGCCGCAAGTATGCGATGCTGCTGCTGGACGATTTCGACCGCCGCAGGATCACCAAGCGCGTGGGGGATAAGAGGGTGGCGTATTGACTGAAAGTTTCAGGAACATTCCCAAGGTGGACGAGCTTGTGCGGGACGTTGGTTTCGCCGAAGCGCGGGGCGTGTCGAAGGCCAAGCTGGCCGGGCTGGTGCGGGAAGAGCTGGAGCTTCTGCGGGGCGGCATGGCGCAGGGCAAGTATACCGGCGCGGGGCGGGAGGCTCTGTACGAGACTGTTGTCGAGAGGGTGTGCCGGAAGCTGGAGGCCTTGCGAGCGGACCGACTGCGCAAGGTCGTAAACGCCACGGGTGTGGTGATGCACACGAACCTTGGGCGGTCGGTGCTTGGCGCGCGCGCCGCCGAAAAGGTGCAGGAGATCGCAACCGGTTACAGCAACTTGGAATACAGCACGGAAACCGGGGCGCGGAGGTACCGGCTGTCGTATGTGGAACAGCTTATCACCGACATAACCGGCGCGGAGGCGGCCTTGGTCGTGAACAACAACGCGGCGGCGGTGCTGCTCACGCTCAACACCTTGGCGAAGGATCGCCGTATCATCCTTTCGCGCGGAGAGATGGTGGAGATCGGCGACGGCTTCCGCATCGGCGACATCATAACGACGGCGGGCTGCGGCATTTGCGAAGTGGGTTCTACGAACCGCACGACGCCGGCGGACTACCGGCAGGCCGTTACGCCCGACACCGCCGCCTTGGTGAAGATTCACACGTCCAACTACCGCATTGTCGGATACACCGAGGATGTGGGCACGGCGCAGCTTGCCGGGATCGCGCGGGAATACGATGTGCCGCTTGTGGAGGACATGGGCAGCGGGATCTTGGCGGATATCTCGCGCTTCGGCTTTGCATACGAGCGCACGCCCATGGACGCTATCGCGGACGGCGCGGACATTGTGACGTTCAGCGGAGACAAGTGCCTGGGCGGCCCGCAGGCCGGCATTATCGCGGGGCGGCGGGAGCTTGTGGCCAAGATGCGCAGGAACCAGCTAACGCGCTGTATGCGTATCGACAAGCTGTGCCTGGCAGCTCTGGAGGCCACCTTGGAGGACTTTGCCGAAGGCTGGTCCGCCCCCACCATGGACTGCATATCGGCAGACCCGGAGGCGGCACGCGCGAAGGCACACAAGCTGCGCGGGATGCTCGAGGACGCGATGGGTGAACGATTCGCGCTTTCCGTAATGCCCCACGAGGCGCAGTTCGGCGGCGGCGCGATGCCTCTGGCGGCCATCAACAGCTACGGTCTGTACGTGACAAGCGGCAGATTCTCGGCGGCAAGGATCGAGGCGGCTCTGCGCGGCTCTGCGCCGCCTGTTGCGGCGACGGTAAAGGACGGCCGTGTTATCCTGGACATGCTCACCGTGGACGAGGCCGATCTCCGGCATATTGTGCAAGCGTTTAGAACCTGTGTTCAATAATTCAACGCCACCTTGGCACGGCTTGACGCTACTGTGACCTTGTAGCGGCTCCTAGCGGATCGCAAGGATACGCGTCGTCGCCGCTATAAGGCCACAGCAACGCCAATCCACGCCAATGCGGCATTGAATTATTGAACACAGGTTCTCAGAAACATAACCACATAGAGGGAAACCAGGGGGGAAGCACTGTGCAGTTTAACCACTTTGATAATGGCGGGAACGCCGTGATGGTGAATGTTTCTGATAAGGATGCGACCAAGCGCACAGCGGTGGCCAAGGGGTTCATCAGCATGAAGGCGGCCACGCTGGAGCTTCTGGAGTCCGGGCAGGTGGGCAAGGGGGATGTGCTGGGCGTGGCGCGGGTTGCGGGCATTATGGCGGCAAAGCGCACGTCGGAGCTGATACCCATGTGCCACACGCTGTACCTGGAATCGTGTAGTATCGACTTCAAGGTACACAGGGAACACAGCGAGGTAGAGGCCGTGTGTACGGTTGTGACAAGCGGCAAGACGGGCGTGGAGATGGAAGCGGTTGTTGGCGTGAACGTCGCGCTGATGACCATTTACGACATGTGCAAGTCGGCGGACCGCGCAATGACGATGCACGGGATATACCTTGCCGAGAAGCACGGCGGGAAGAGCGGTTCCTATGTAGCCGAGGGGCGGCGTTATGAAGGATAGCTTCGGGCGTACC
>WRAA01000203.1 GCA_009780445.1 Defluviitaleaceae bacterium | reverse complement strand
GTCGGCCGTCTTGGCCGCGGGTTTGCCCACCAGCTTGTTGATAAGGGTGGACTTGCCCACGTTCGGTATGCCGGCTATCATCGCGCGTGTCGGCGCGAAGTTACGCCCCCGCGCCTGTTGGCGTTCGCGCTTGGGTAACATGATACGCCGCGCCTCGTCCGCAATCTGCCCGAGGCCCTTGCCGCTTGCCGAATCTACGCACAACGCCGCTATGCCCTTGCCGCGGAAAAACCTAAGCCACGCGTCGTTCGCCGCGGGGTCCGCAATGTCGGCCTTGTTCAGCACCACAATACGCGGCTTGCTCCCTGCAAGCCGCTCGATATCGGGGTTCTTGCTGGAAAGCGGAATACGCGCGTCCAGCAGCTCTACTATTATATCCACCAGCGCGACGTTTTCGGCCATCATGCGCTTGGCCTTTGTCATGTGGCCGGGGTACCATTGTATGTTCATCTCGTCACATCTTTGCTAATTTTGCGTGAGTTCGATGAACAAAAACCATTCATCGAACTTTGACCTAAAAAATGCTTCGCATTTTCAGCCGCTTACGCGGCTGGTTCGCCTTCGTCGAACTCAGGTTAATTTAAGAAACGCGCCGCATATCGGCGGCGCGCTTGGCTACTTCGACTTCTTCATGATAACTTCCTTGATCTTGGCCGACTTGCCGATTCTGTCTCGCAGATAGAAGAGCTTGGCGCGCCTTACGCGTCCGCGTCTTACTACAACAATCTTGTCAATCTTCGGGGAGTGCAGAGGCCATGTCTTTTCGACCCCTACGCCGTGGGCAAAACGACGCACCGTAAAGGTTTCGCGCACGCCGCCGTTCTGACGCTTGATAACCGCGCCCTCGAACATCTGGATACGCTCGCGCGTACCTTCAACGATCTTCACATAGACGCAGATCGTGTCGCCCACGTTAAAATGCGGCAGATCCGAGCGCAGCATCTCGCTCTCAATGTCCTTGATAATCTTGTTCATCTCTTCCTCCTAAATCGGGTGTTCATGGGTATACAATCCGCCAGCGGAACACTCCATCTCACAATCAAAAATTATATCACATCGGCGCGGACATTGCAAGCACATTTTTCGCCATTAGCGAACGACCAGGGCGTTTTCGATGCCGCGGTAGCCGCCGGGGAAACCGTGCGACGGAAAGCCCGGCGCGGGGTCTCCCACGAACCGGACTTCAAGCTCCAGGCGCAGATACCGCACATTGCGCACATCAATGCTGACCGCGTTCGGCGCGGAGTTAGACGTCATCACACGCGATGTGTGCAGCGGCCTGTTGCTTCCGTCCGCGAAGTATCCGTGGATGCGGTAGATGAGGTGTACCTCACGGGAGCCGTCTCTTGGCGGCGGGGTAAGCGTCGCCCGAAACTCATAGGCCTCCGCGCCCAGCCAGTATGTTACGCTGTTAAAGAGAGTGCCGCCAAACTGCTCCGCCCCGCGCGGATTCAGCCGGATCGCGTTATTGCGCTGTGTGCCGCCGGTCTCGAACCACTGCACATTCGCCACCGACAGCGGCGGCATGTCGATGAGGTTCTCGGAGGCGAACGTCCGCTCAGGCGCGGGCGTAGGCGTAGGCTCCGGCCTGTGCGGCCTGTGCGCGCCGTGGGGCGGAGTTATGGCCGGGTGCGTCGGCCTGTGCGGACTTGGCGGGCGGACGTGTGCCGGCGGCCTGATAAACGCCGGCTCAGGCGAATAGGCCTGTGCTTGCTCCGCAGGCGGCTCGGGTGCCGCTTCGGGCGGCTGTTCCGGCGGCGGGCTTGGCTCCGGCTCCTGCGTTGGTGCCGGCTCATATGCACCGCCCCGCGCCGAATCGGCGGCAAGCTGCGCTTCCGGCTCCGGATCTGTATACTCTTCACGCGTTTGCTCGTCCTGCGCGTACTCCCGCGCATAGCCGCCCGCCCCGTCGGCATCCTGCCGGCCTGACGCGGCGACACTTCCTTCGCCCGCACAGCCCGCCGTAACAGTAGCCAGCATAGCCGCAAGCACCGCGCATATCCGCGCTCTAACACGATAATTCATACAATCACCCCTTATCGCGAGTGTTACATATTTTACCAAACATTATACACTCCCGCACAAATATCTTGTGAATAAGCTGTAATTTTGCTATAATCGGCAATATAGCTTCCAAGGAGGGTCAAGCATGACCGAACATACCTATGATTCACGCGCGGAATTCGCCGCCGAAATGGACAGGCGCGAGGCGCGGAATTTCGAGAGCAGATTCTTCAAATCGGACGGCACAATTTACATGGACGGCAACTCCCTCGGGCTGATGTCCGTTGATTCCGAAGCGGCCCTGTTACGTGCGGCGGACAACTTCAAGCGGCTGGGCATTGGCGGCTGGATGTCGGCGGACCCGCCGTGGTTCACCTATGCCGAGACCCTTGGCGCGAAGATGGCGGGGCTTGTCGGCGCGCAAAGCGGCGAGGTTATCGTCACGGGAAGCACCACGCTGAACATTCACAGCCTACTGTCCACATTCTACAAGCCGCGCGGCAGCCGCACCAAATTGCTGATGGACGAACTCAACTTCCCATCCGACATCTACGCGGCGGCCGGGCATATGCGCCTGCTTGGCCGCCCGGAGGCGGATCTGGTACTGCTGCAAAGCCGCGACGACTCCACCCTTGACGAGGACGACATCATCGGCGCGTTCGACGACAGCATAGCCCTTGTGCTGCTGCCGTCCGTGCTGTACCGAAGCGGCCAGCTGCTGGACATAGAAAGGCTGACGAAGGCCGCCCACGCCCGCGGCATTTTGATCGGATTCGACTGCTGTCACTCCGCCGGCGCGGTGCCTCACAGGCTGCACGAATGGGGCGTGGACTTCGCCGTGTGGTGCTGTTACAAGTATCTGAACGGCGGCCCCGGCGCGTCGGCGGCTGTCTATGTCCACCAACGCCACCACAGCACACCCGCGGGTCTGCCCGGCTGGTTCGGGAACGACAAGGCCACGCAGTTCGACATGCGGCCAAACTTCGAGCAAGCCGGGGGCGCCGGGGCGTGGCAAGCCGGCACGCCGCACATATTCAGCATGGCGCCCATCGAGGGTTCGCTGAACATCTTCGCCGAATACGGAATCGACAACGTGCGGGAGAAGTCTCTGCGCCTCACGTCCTACCTGATGCGGCTTGCGGACGACCTTCCAGCCGAACACGGCTTCACCGTCATAACCCCGCGGGAGCCGCACCGGCGCGGCGGCCACATAGCCCTGACCCACCCCACCGAGTCCATCCGCGTGAACTCATGCCTCAAGAAGCGCGGCATAGTGCCAGACTTCCGCTTCCCGAACATCATCCGCCTTGCGCCCATCGCGCTGTACAACAACTTCCGCGAAGTGTGGCAGACCGTAAACGCCGTCCGCGAAATTATGGAAACACGGGAATACCTGTCGGAAAGCAACGACCGCGATACTGTATCATAGCACACATCCGCACCTTTTCGCAATCTCCGCAAATGCGCTATTCCTCTAAATTTTCGACACGAAGTTGCTATCTTGCTATTGATTTATACCAACAGTTGTGGTATATTTTGGATGGGCACATAATTTCAGCACATCTGTCGAAGGGGGAACTAGAATGAAGACAGGAAGACCCATGCGGCTGTTTTCGAAGCTTGTAATCGGCATTGCCGCGTTGTCTGTGGCCGCGCTGATCGTATCGTTTCTTATCGTCAATACGTTTGTGCGCGATATTGTACACAGCAATATCCTGGAGAGCAACCGGCTGGACAGAGTTACACAGGCGCAGGAGCTTGACGCCTGGTTCGGCATAGGTTATCACTTGGTGGACAACCTTGCGCACACCTTCCGGCAAGTGAACAGGGATCAGT
>WRAA01000202.1 GCA_009780445.1 Defluviitaleaceae bacterium | reverse complement strand
TCACGCTTGGCAGGGCGAAGGGTTCGCCGGTTTCGTAGCTTGCTCGTGTGTTGCGGACTACAGGCGCGAGGCTTACGTTCGACAAGCCTTTCAGCGCGATCTTGCCGGGTGTTTGCAGGTTGGTCATGGGTATCACTCCTATTCTGAATTTAATCCAAAATAAGTGTACCATAACGGTTACTGCAAAACAATGCAGACTTATCTTATCTAAGTCTGCATATACGCGCTTTCCGCAAGCTGGGCGGCCTCTTCAAATTCACTGTGCAGCAACATTTCCGAAAGCTTCTCCAGAAGATCCTTCGTCGCGGGCGACCACTGCTTTTCGTGCAGATCCTCCAGAGCCTTGCGCGCGGCCTTCTTGTTAAACTCTTGGCAGGCCGTGAAGATTTCGCCCAGCCGTATGTGAAGAAGCTCCGGATCGGAATCTTCCGCGGGCGCGGCGTCCTCCGGCGTAAGCTCCAGCACGGTCTTGCGCAGAGACTCTATAAACCGCGGCGTTTCATCGAAGACGGTGTCCATGTCCTTGTCGCGCCCGGCCTGTTCAAGCTTGCCGGCCAGCTTTGAAAGCTCGTGCCGGCGAATGTTCGCCAGCGCGCTCTTCATGGCGTGGGTGCTGATAATGTACATCTTGATATCCTCGCCGTGGTCGTCCACATTCTTATCGTGGGACATCACGCCCTCGATCACGGCCAAGGCCTTCTTTGTGTCACGCAGGAAGGAAGCTATCAGCTTCTCCGAAAGCTCGTCGGAGGAATTGAGGGTTCCCGACCTTTGGCGGCGCGCGGCTTCCAAGACTTCGGGCGTCTGTTTGTCGCGTATAAAGCGGTTTAGGAGCAGGTTCAGCTGGTAAATGTCTATCGGCTTGGAGATAAACTCGGAGAAGCCGTTGCGCAGGAACATCTCGGCCTGACCCACCACGGCGTTGGCCGTAAGCGCGATGATAGGCTCGTCGTACCCCTTCTTGCGCAGTATGGCCGTGGTCTCCATGCCGTCCATCTTAGGCATCATGTGATCCATGAAGATAATGTCGTAGGAATGCCCGCTCACCACCTTCTCGATAGCCTCAAAGCCGCTGGAGGCGATCTCCACCGTCAGCCCGTAAGGCTTCAACAAGCCCTGCGCCACGTAGAGGTTGCTCTCCGTATCGTCTACCACCAGCACCTTGCCATAGGGCATATGCTCGTAGTCTATGCGCTCGCGCACCTTGTCGCGCCGGCCCGGCTCGAAGCGTTCGAGATTGGCGGCGGTTTCCTCGCCTATCGGGGTGCCGTAGAGATCCTCCTGCGGGATCAGCACCGTAAACTTCGTGCCCTTGCCAACTTCGCTGTCTACGTGTATCTGGGCGTCCATCAGGCGCACAAGGTTGTTCACGATGGTCATGCCCAGGCCCGTGCCCTCCACATCCCTGTTTGTCTGCTCGTTAAAGCGAAGGTATTCGCCGTAGAGCGAATCCAGCTGTGCCTGCGACATACCCTGCCCCGTGTCGCTGATGGTAATGCCGAGGTAGACCATGTTGGCCGCCGACCCCGGAATTACATAGAAGCTAAGCTCCACCGTACCTTCGTTTGTGTACTTTATGGCGTTGGAGAGAAGGTTGTTGAGTATCTGCTTTATGCGCAGTTCGTCGCCATACAGCACGGCCGGCAAGTTAGCATCCACCGACAGCCTGAACTCGATGGGCTTGTGGCCAAGGTGCATCAGGTTAAGCTGCACGGTGTCGTCGATAAAGCTGACAACGTGGTAGCCGTTTTGCACCAGCTCCATCTTGCCCGCCTCTATCTTTGAAAGATCCAGTATGTCGTTAATAAGGCGCAGGAGCGAACTGGCCGAGGAATGTATCTTGCCGAAAACGTCCTCCAGATCCGGGGCGATAAACTCGTTTTGCAGCTGAATGTCCGCAATGCCCAGGATCGCGTTCATCGGCGTGCGTATCTCGTGGCTCATACGCGCCAGGAACTTGGTCTTTGCCTGGCTGTTTTCCTCCGCCACTTCGATGCGCTTCATCTCTTGGATCATCCGCTTGACCTCGCGCAGATCCTGTATATAACCGGCCACAGCGTGTGTGTCGCGGTAGTCCAGCCGCACAAGGGTTATGTTGCAGGGTATAAGCTCCCGGTTCTGCTTCATGTATGTGAACTCGAAACGGCAGTAACCTTCGTTCAGCACTATGTTCATGTAGTTGTCGAAAACTTCCCCGGAGTTGTCGCCGTCCTCCTGACGCTCCGGCAGAAGGCTTGCATAGCTGTCGATGGCCTCCTGCTTGTTGGAGAACTCGAAGAGGTTCAACACCTCCATGTTGCAGTCTATCACGCCGCTTTCCTTGTTGATCAGGTAGCACGCCAGAGGGGTTGCGTTAAGCATCAGGTTGCTGCGCTCGTCGGCCTCCCTCATCCTTACCAGCATCTTGTTTGTCTCGCGCAGGTCGTGGGCATAGGCAACAACCTGTACCTTGTCCCGGTACTTCGCGCGTATGAGGGATACGTTGCAGGGTATTATCTCGCCGCCCTTGTTCCTGTAGAGCCATTCCACCGTGTGGAAACCGTCCGCCATAGCCTTGCCCACGATCTCCAAAGATTTCTGCATACTTGGTGTGCCGCAGGGCTGAACATCCGCCGAAAACATTGGGTAGTTCGCGATAAAGTCTGCCGGGTCGTCCGCGCCTACGATCATCAGCAGTTCGTTGTTGCAGTCGATAAGGTTCATCTCTTCGTCCCACAGCTCCACGCCTATGGGCACGTGTTCTATGAGCATCTTGGCGCGGTCGTTCGCTTCGTTCTCCCGCTCCATCGCCCGCTTGATATCGCGCATGTCGCGGGCATAACCCGCCACGGCATAGCTGTCCCTGTGCCTGATCCTCACCAGTACAACCTCGCAGGGGATGGGCGTTTGGTCCGGCCTCTGGTGCATCCACTCAAACTTCGCGCTGCCGCGCCTAAGCGCGTTCTTGACATAGAACTCCATAAGGGTCATGGACGGCGTGCCGCCCGGCTGTTTTTCCGGCGAAAGCGCGTGGAAGTTGCTGAGGTATTCTTCCTTGCTCTGCAAGCCGAACATGCGCAGGCTCTCGCTGTTGCAGTCCTCCAGCTTGCCGTCCTCGTTCCAGAGGTTGGCGGCAAGCGGGGTCACGTCGAAGAGCAGGCGCAGCCTCTCGCCGGCCTCCCTCTCCCGCTCCATGCTCGCGCGCAGCTCGCGCAGATCCCTCGCATAACCGGCCACAAGATAATTGCCCCTGTGTACTACGCGCACCAGGGTTACTTCACACTCTATGGGGCTGCCGTCCGGCTTCTGGTGCAGCCATTCAAACCGCGAAAATCCGTTGCTCAGCGTATTGTATACGTGTATCTGCATCATTTCGGACGAATTGGTGCCGTCCGGCTGGGTGTCCGGCGAAAGCTGTTCGTAGCGGTCAAGGTATTCCTGCTTGTTTTCCAGCTCGAACATCTTGACGGCTTCCTGGTTGCAGTCCACTATCTGCAAGTTGTCGTTCCAGAAGTTCACGGCATAGGGCGCGGCGTCGTACAGCAGGCGTATGCGCTCGCCGGTCTCCATCTCGCGCTCCATTGCGTTGCGTATGTCTCGCAGATCGCGGGAGTATACGGCCACAAAGGGCTTGCCGTCCACGCCCACTCGCACCAGTATCTGATCCGTGGGCACGATCTCGCCCTTGGTGTCCCTGTATACCCATTCCAGCTGGGCGCGGCCTTCTTCCAAGGCCTGCCGCATGGTGTCGGCTCCTTTTACCAAGGAAGCCTGGCCGTCGGGCTGGTGCTTGGGCATAAGGTCCGGCAGCCGCCTGATATACTCTTCCTTGTCCTTTATGCCGAGCATGGTCAGCATGGCATTATTGCAGTCCACAAAGTTGTGGTCATCGTCCCAGAGGCTTATGGCTACGGGC
>WRAA01000201.1 GCA_009780445.1 Defluviitaleaceae bacterium | reverse complement strand
TTTTCCTACGCTGACGCTCCGGATGCTAGACGTGTGCCACCGGCACACAGCATTCTTGCGAACCACAAGGGTTCGCGGCGTCGGCGCTTCCTAGCCCGACGAAAAATTGTGCTCAAAAATCCGTCAGAAGCGGATTTTCAAACACGCCCTAGCCTTGCGCAAAACTGTTCCGCAAATCTGGTGTCGTCTAGTTTCGAAAGAGGTCTTATGGTGTTTCCGATGACGATAAAGATGGTTCTATATATCACGGCGGTCTTGCTGCTTCTTGCCGGCTGCACCCCGGGGCCGCGGACGCAGGCGGGGCGCGTGGTGGTGGCCGTTGTGGACGGCCACGCGGTCGAGCCTTTCGAGTATTATGTGTATCTTGGCGAGCAGAAGCGTTTCTTCGAGGCCACAGGCGGCATCGACATTTGGTATGCCAGCTTCGGCGGCACAGACGCGCAAACCCAGGCAAAGCTGAACGCCCTGCGCCAGCTTGCCTTGGTGCGCACAACCGCGGAACAGGCCTACTTGGCCGGGCTTGTGCTTGACGCAGCCGCCCTTGCCGAAGCCGAAACAAGCGCGCGCGCCCACATTGCCGCGCTTCCCGCTTCCCTTGCGGCGGACACCGGCTCCACGCTTGAGAACATCCTGCCCGTGATGCAGAGGCGGCAGCTCTTCGAGGCGATGTACGAAGAGGTAACGCGCAACTTCATGGTCAGCCAGGCCGACTTCGAACACTTCTTCGAAGGTTATGTGCTGAACAACCCCAACGCGGTGCAGACCGTCGCGACAGTGGCCGCTGTGAACCGCGAAGGCGTGTCCGCCGCCGCGCCGCGCTCCGCCGCATATGCCGTGCGCACAGCCATGAGCAGCCCCGACGGCATAGGCGAGGACCACGGCTTCGGCGATTCCGTAAGCGTCACCGTAACGCGGGATCTTGCCAACAGCGGCTTGCCGGCCGGCGTGATAGCCGCCGCGGCCGGCCTCGGCATCGACCAGGTTTCGCCGATCCTGCAAACCGCCGACACCTACTACATCATCCGCATAGACGCCCACCAAGTCGCCAATGTTGCGACACTGGCAAGCTCCGCTCTGGAAGAATACACCAAGCTTATGCGCGACGAGATCTTCGCGCGCGCATACCAAGGCTGGCGCGATGGCGAGCCGGAAATCAGCATCAACCACGAAGTGTTCGACACGATAACGATAAACGACCTGCGCCCCGATCTAAGCGCGTCGATAGACTAAGCATAACCCAGAGAGGACAGTATTCCATGAAAATTGCACTGATGGCCACGGCCAACGAGGATCACTTCAAGTCGCGCAGGACAAAGTACCTGTTCAACATAATTGACCGCCCGCTTATCGCCTATTCGATAGAACAGGCGGCAAAGTTTTGCGACGATAATAACGATATAATAGTAATTTCGCGCCCCAACGCAGAGCTGCAAAAGGTTGCGGAAGACCTTGGCGCGCGCTTTGTGCAGGAAGCTTCGGCGAAGGAATTCTTCGCGGCCTTTGGCGGCGAAACCGTGCTTGTTATGCAAGCGGATGAACTCGATGTGGCGATGATGGCGATGAAACGCTATGACATCCTTCGCACCCTTGTGCGTATGCACGGTGTGTCCGAAACATCGGCCGCCTACATCAAGTTTGACGAAACCGGCAACCCCTTCTACCACATCCGTCTTACGAAGGATCAGGTAGACCCCGCGCCGCAGTTTGCCGTGCCGTATGCCGTAAGAGCCGGGAGCTTCGCCGCGCTTGAGGAACTGATCGCCGGCAATGTCGCCGAGCCGTACATCCTTCAATACTACAACCCGTTCCGCGTACTGTCAACCGAGGACATCGCCGCCGCGGCAAGTTTCATCAGCCGCACGAACTCCGCCGGGCTTTCCGCCGGGGGTGTATGTGTCCTGGATGGCGCGACCCTTATCGGCAACGATGTAACCGCCGGGCCGGACGTTGTGATCTACCCAGGCGTAGAGATCACGGGCAGGACCCATATCGGCGCGGGCAGCGTCATACGTTCCGGTTCGCGCCTGCACAACATGACCATCGGCGAGAACTGCGAGATCGAGGCCGGCGTGCTGACAGACTCGACAATCGGCGACGATACAAGCGTCGGGCCGTTTGCCTATGTCCGCCCGGGTTCGCGCATAGGTTCCCACTGCCGCATCGGCGACTTTGTAGAGATCAAGAACTCGACAATCGGCGACAACTCCAAGGCTTCTCACCTTGGCTACATCGGCGACAGCGTAGTCGGCAGCAATGTGAACTTCGGTTGCGGCAGCATCACCGTGAACTATGACGGCGCGAACAAGAATACGACCGTAATCGAGGACGGCGCCTTCGTCGGCTCTAACTCGAACCTTGTGGCACCCGTGCGCATCGGCCGGGGCGCGTTTGTGGCCGCCGGCTCCACCGTCACCCACGACGTGCCGCAGGACGGCATGGCCATCGCACGCACACGCCAGGAGAACAAATCAGGCTGGAAGCGTCCCGCGAAAGCGAAGTAATTATTAATATGTAAATTCTGTAGCGTTTGGCTAAAAGTTAGCGTTGTTAATCTGCGCGGAATGTGGTATCGTGTTATAGTGAATTGAAAGGTCTCATGCTTGGAGGTGTAATGTGAGTGATAACAGAGATGAATTTGACGAACAACCCGGTAAAGACGGTTCCGGCAGGAATCCCGGTATAGAGCCTAAACTTGGTAACACTCTGGACTATTACAATGACGATATGTCGCGCAATGTTGTGAAGAGCCTTTTCGACACGAACAGCAAGCCTGCGGACGGCCACGCCGGCGACACAGGGTCGTCATCGCATGAGCCGACGGGCATTGTGAAAGGCTTTGAGACCGAACGGCGGCCGGATACACGCTATCCCATGGACGAAACCTATCCACGCCTGAGCGCGGCCGACGCGGAGGAACCCGCAAGCCTTAGGCGCAGGCGCGGCGGCGCGGTGACACAAGCGTCGAACAACAACCCGGATCCGCTGGACGAGGGCGACTACAAGTTCAGCCTCTACCGCAACAAACAGCCGCTGAACCGCAAGCGCAGTGAGCCGGAGGAAGAGCCGGAGGCACCACGGACGCGCCGCAGGCCGCGTCTTTCAGAAGATGACGGCGACGGATTCGACACGCCGCCGCACCGTCCATCCAAGGTGTACAAGAAGATAGAGCCGGAACGCGAGTTCGAGACGCAGAAGGCAGACCCGGCACCGGCGCGCAGGCAGAGGCCGTCATCGGCATCACGCCAACAGCCCGCGCGCAAGCCGCGCTTCGCCATACACCGCGGCGAGGACGATGACGATGAGTATGACGAGGACGACGGGCGGCGCGGGCCGTCCATGCGTATGATCGCCCTTGGCGGCTCGATATTCGCCGTGGTGCTGCTCGTGGCCATTGTTGTGTTCCAGCTGTTTTCGCTGAACCGCCGGCTTGTTGTCGCGGAGGAAGCGGCAGACCTTTCCAACGAACGCCAAACGCAGATATCCGCTCTTACGCTGGAAAACAGCGACCTACTGCAGCAGCTTAACGCCGCCCTGGCCGAGGTTACACGGCTGGAAACCCTTGCGGACGCGGGGCAGGGAACAGGCGCGGCGGCAAATCAAGACCCGGCCGCGCCGGCTCAGCCCAACCGTTACCACACCGTGGGCCCCAACCAGACACTTAGCGGGATAGCCGCGCAGTGGTTCCCGGGAGACCCCACGGGTATGCAGCGTATCATAGATGCCAACGGCATAACCAATCCTTCGAACATCCAAATCAATCAGCAGCTAATCATCCCTCACTAGGGCGTGTTTGAAAACCCCATTCCGGCGTATTTTCGGTGCTTTTTCCGCCATACGTCGTCAGTGTCAAACTTGCGAACCACAAGGGTTCGCGGCGTTTGCCACTTCCTAGTCTAGCGA
>WRAA01000200.1 GCA_009780445.1 Defluviitaleaceae bacterium | reverse complement strand
TGGGGGCAACAGCGCAGCATGGAAAAAGGTGTGGTATTCGGACATACCATCTTAGGTTACAAAATCAAAAATGGAACATTGGAGATTGACCCCATAAAAGCTGAGACAGTCAGGGTTATATTCCACAAATATTTGAATGAGGCTAAAGGACTTTCTACAATAGCAAGGGAATTAGAAAATACTGGAACACTTACAAGTTACGGTAGAAAACGCTGGGATGCTACGTCAGTACAACGGATATTAACTAATGAAAAATATTGTGGTGATCTAAAGCAGAAGAAATTTATTACGCCTAACTACTTGACGCATCAAACAAAACGCAACAAAGGTGAAGAAGAACTTGTAATCATCAAAGATAACCATGAAGCTATCATAAGCCGTGGCATTTTTGATAAGGTGCAAGCTGAAATGGTAAAACGTGGTGTAAAAAACAATGAAGGAACAAGACACACACGGAGATATCCTTTTTCTGGAAAACTGCAATGCGCTTTGTGTGATTCTACCTTTATCAGCCGCAACAGGAATAGAAATAACGGCAAAGGACAAATCAGACGTTGGCAATGCTCCAGATATTTCAAGTATGGGGCAATGCAAAATGACAAAAACGGTTGTGAAAATACTATGGTTCGCAACGAAATACTTGAGCATGTTTTTCGACTGGCATTGCAAGATTCTGTCCACAACAAGGACAAAATTATTAAGGACTGTATAAGGCTAGTCTCTAGCACCTTAAATGCAGACCAGATACAATCTGATTATCACGATGCAGAAAGAGAACTGGAACGGCTAACGAATAGATTAAGCAATCTCGTCAATCTTCGGCTTGATGGGGAAATAACCAAAGAGGAGCTAAAATCCATGCGTGAGCCTTTGGATATACAAGTGGCAACTGCACGGAACAAGCTCAAGCAATTGGAGAAGAATACCGCTCTAGCAGATAAGCAAGACACCTTACTGGATAAAATTAAAGACCGCATTACCAACTTAGTTTATGCAGATATCTTTAGTGATGAGGTTGTCAAAGAAAGGCTTGATAAAATAGTAGTGTACGGTAAAAGCCGATTTGACGTATATCTTAAAGGTGATGTCGTAAATTTTACTTCGGCAGCTTAGGGGTGTGTAATCCTTCGCTCTTGCCCCAACCAACGCAATCGCGGCCTTCACTCACAACGCAATCTAGTCTCTACGGAAAAGACCTCTGCGCCGGCGCATGTGCCATGCAGAGGTCTTTATCGTTGGCGAAAACCTACCTTGTGCTGTAGAACAGCCGGGCGTAGGAGGGCAGCGGCCAGTACTTTCCCGCGACGACGGTCTCCAGCTTGTCTACGGTGAGGCGCAGATCGGCCATGGCAGTCAGGACGGTTTCGCTGCAGAAACGCGCCCTCTCGTGTTTGTCCTCGATGTTTTCAGAGGCGGACAGGCTGGCGTCCAGCGCGTCCAGCTTCTTGAGCATATCGGCGGACAGGTCGGAGATTGCGGACAGCAGGCGGCTCTCGAGGGTGGTGCTGTAGATGCCGCCGCAGTCGCTCTTGCGCTGCAGGAGCAGTGCAAGGTCGCTCTGATAGCCGATGCAGGCGGGGATGATGTCGGACATGGTGATGCCGGACATTGTGAGGCCTTCGATGCGCACCGTTTTGCAGTAGCCTTCCAGAAGGATCTCGTAGCGCGACAGAAGCTCGGCCTCGCTGAACACGCCGTGCTTGGCGAAAAGGTCGGTGCCGGACGGAGAGAGAAGGGCGGGCAGTGCCTCCACGCTTGTGCGAAGGTTCGGCAGCCCGCGCCGCGCCGCTTCGGCGATCCATTCCGCGCTGTAGTTGTTGCCGTTGAAGATGATGCGCTTGTGCTTGCCGATGGTGCGCTTGACGAGGGTGTCCAGAGCAGTGCCGAAGGCCGGCGCGGCCTCCAGCTCGTCCGCAAACTTGCGCAGGGATTCGGCCACGGCGGTGTTCAGCACAGTGTTTGGATCCGCGATGGAGAACGTCGCGCCCAGCATACGAAATTCGAACTTGTTGCCCGTGAACGCAAAGGGTGACGTGCGGTTGCGGTCTGTGGAGTCCTTGGGGAAGTGGGGCAGGGCTGTCGCGCCGATCTCCATGGGCGGCTTCTCCTGATAGGTATAGTCCTCGCCGGACTCCAGAGCCTCCAGAATTGCCGTCAGCTCGTCGCCCAGGAACATGGAGATGATGGCGGGCGGGGCCTCGAACCCGCCGAGGCGGTGGTCGTTGCCCGCGCTGGCCGAAAAGGCGCGCAGCAGCCCCTGATAGTCGTCAACGGCCTTGATGACGGCCGCCAGGAACAGCAGGAACTGTGCGTTCTCGTGGGGCGTATCCCCGGGTTCCAGAAGGTTCGCGCCGGTGTCGGTGCTGATCGCCCAGTTGTTGTGCTTGCCGCTTCCGTTCACGTTTGCGAAGGGTTTTTCGTGCAGGAGGCACACCAGACCGTGGCGCGCTGCGACGCTCTTCAGCAGCTCCATCGAAAGCTGGTTGTGATCCGTGGCTATGTTGGCCGTGCTGTATATCAGAGCAAGCTCGTGCTGAGCCGGCGCGGTTTCGTTGTGCTTGGTCTTTGCGTATACGCCGAGGGTCCACAGCTCTTCGTCCAGATCGCGCATAAAGGCGGACACCCGCGTGCTAAGGCTGCCGTAGTAGTGATCCTCCATCTCCTGACCCTTGGGTGGACGCGCCCCGAACAGGGTGCGCCCGGTCAGCACCAGATCCGGCCGCTGTTCGTACAAGCCTCTGTCCACCAGGAAGTATTCCTGCTCCGGCCCCACTGTGGCCGTAACGCGCCGCACGGAATCCTTGCCGAACAGCTTGAGAATCCGCAGCGCCTGTGTGTTCAGTGCTTGCATGGAACGCAGCAGAGGCGTTTTTTTGTCCAGAGTTTCGCCGCTGTAGGCGCAGAAGGCCGTGGGGATGCACAGCGATCCGTCCTTGATAAAGGCGTAGGAGGTGGTGTCCCAGATCGTATATCCTCTGGCTTCGAAGGTACAGCGCAGACCGCCCGAGGGAAAGCTGGAGGCGTCCGGCTCGCCCTTCACAAGCTCCTTGCCCGAAAACTCCATTATCGCCTTGCCGTCGCCGCAATTGGAGATAAAGCTGTCGTGCTTCTCCGCTGTCACGCCCGTCATGGGCTGGAACCAATGGGTATAGTGCGTGGCCCCGCGCTCCACGGCCCAGTTCTTCATGGCCGCCGCCACAACGTTGGCGATATCCAGCTCCAGGTGTGTGCCCTGCGACATCGTCTTGCGCAAAGCTTTATAAACATCGCGCGGAAGGTGCGCGCGCATCACATCATCGTTGAACACCATGCTGCCGAACAGCTTGGGTATATCCTTCATTTAGGCACCTCTTCATGAATCTCTTTAAACAATAACCGAGCAAGCCTGTAAGCCGGGTTCTGTGTTTGACAGCCATCTGTCTAGGCGCGGCGTTGCCGACGCGCTCGAGCGACCTTACCAAAGCGGAGCGGGCAGCTCCCGGCCGGGCCTGTGGCCTGCCTGCTTTTTTTGGTCTTGCTCCGAACGGGGTTTACATAGCCCCCCTTGTCGCCAAGGGGGCGGTGGGCTCTTACCCCACCTTTCCATCCTTACCGCGAAGCTTAATATATTTAGGATCTAAGCTGCGGCGGTCTATTTCTGTTGCACTTTCCTTAGAGTCGCCTCCACCGGGTGTTACCCGGCGTTCTGCCCTGCGGAGCCCGGACTTTCCTCGTACAAGCGTCGATACCATGGCAAACGCCATGCAAGGAGCGCGCACGCGGCTGTCTGGCTTACTCGGTGTGGCTGTTCCGGTTTTCATACGGACTTGCAATCTAAACAACGCTAACCTCATGGGCACAGGGCGCGTTCGCTCAGCATCTGTGCCCATTCGCCAAGCGTTGTTAAGATTGCAAGTCCGTATCAAC
>WRAA01000199.1 GCA_009780445.1 Defluviitaleaceae bacterium | reverse complement strand
TGCAAGGAAGTGACGACGACGCGAACCTAGGTTGCATAGGCAAGCAGTTCGGCAATAGCCGAACGACCAGCCCTTGCGGTTCGCTGGAAGGAACTGACGCAGCAACCATGCAAAAAGACAAGGAAGATGGGAAGTTTAGTTGGCTACAGACCCTGAGTAGACCGGCGAATAAATACGAGCTAGGAACGTATCCTAGCTCGTGGATATTGTATGATCGGATATACAAGAGGTTACAGCTCGGGAAACTCCGGGAAGTCGGAGAACTCGGGCAGGGTGCCTCCGTGTTCCCACTTGTGCCGGATGTCCTCGAATTTGTGGGCAAGCTGGGGGAATACCTTGCCGATCTGCGGGTCGAAGTAGGTGCCGATCTCCTGCTCCAGGACCTCCATTGCCTCCGGGGCTGTAAGCGCGGCTGTCGGCCCGCGGTTGGACGTAAGGATGTCGTAGAAGTCGGCTATCGCCATCACCCTGCCCTGTATGGGGATGTCCGTGCCCTTCAGGCCGTAGGGGTAGCCCGTGCCGTCCCACTTTTCGTGGTGATATGCCGTGAAGCTCTTGATGTTCGAGAGCATCTTGTTGGTGCCGGTGCGCGCTATCATGGTCTCGATTATTATTTCGCCCTTTACGGGGTGGGTGCGCATGACTTCAAACTCGGCAGGGGTTAGGTTGCCCGTCTTTTTAAGTATTGCGTCGGGTATGCTTATCTTGCCGATATCGTGCAGCATTCCCGCGCCGTCGATGGTCTTTTCGTCCATCTCTTCCATTTCGCTTACATAGATTTCGTTGTCGAGCAGGGCCTGCTTGATGGCCTTTGTAAACTGGGTGACGCGCCAAATGTGGCCGCCTGTTTTTTCGTCGCGGCTTTCTACGAGGTCCGCCAGCACGAAGAGCATGTTGTAGTGCATGTTCTCGGCCTGTGCCGTGCGTTCGCGGATGATGGCGTCGATCTCGATATGCACCTTTACGCGGTTGAGCAGCACGGGGCCTGAGAAGGGCTTGGAGATAAAGTCGATAATGCCCATTTCAAGGCCGCGA
Organism: Defluviitaleaceae bacterium; assembly: GCA_009780445.1. Classification (GTDB taxonomy): domain Bacteria; phylum Bacillota; class Clostridia; order Lachnospirales; family WRAA01; genus WRAA01. The sequence continues at coordinate 2,883 of WRAA01000199.1, read as the reverse complement.
ACCTCCACCTTGGGGTCGCGCAGGCTTGTGAGGAACACCACGGGAATGTCCTTCAAGTTTTCGGTGGCCTTCATGCGCTCCAGCACGTCGAAGCCGTTCATGACGGGCATTTCGATATCAAGAAGGATAAGGTCAGGCCGGAACTTTTCGAGAAGGGAGAACAGACGCTCGCCGCTCGGCACTGTCATTACCTTGAACTGCTTCTCCAAGACCTGCTTGGCGATAGCCAAGTTTGTGTCACTGTCGTCTACGACAAAGATCATCTTCTTTAAACTCTGCAACACGTGCGCCACGCTCCTAATTCCGTTTAAAGCTATTATATACTGTAATTATTGTGCTGTCCAGACAATTTTACGTTGGGCTGTATTTTTTTGGCGAAAGGCCCTCGAGGCCGCCGTGGTGTACAAAGTCCAGCTTTTCGGTGCAGTCGCGGCCGGTTGAAAACGAGAGGTTGCCGACCTTCGCCAAGAAGCTATCGAGATTGGACGCGCCGCGAAGCACGCTGTCGAGTTCTGTTATAAAGCGCGCGGAATCGTCAACGGCGGAGCGGAACATGTCGGTGAAGGCAAGGGTCCGGGTGTTGGAGGCATCGGGGCAGGGTTTCTCCCACGGCAGGGACCATTGTTTGCGCCCAAGGTTGAGATAGTCGTAGCCGCCGGCCTCCTGATCGTGTATAAGGCTGGAGAGGTAGCCGCTTGCGGGCATGATGAGTTCTTCGGCGGAGCTGATGATCCGCTTGCGCCGGCCGGAGCGGGACTGGAGCACCCGCGTAATAACGACCATGCTGGACATGGCGCGGCGGACGTGGCGTTCGCTCATTCTCACGCCGTAGACGCGCTGCAGGCTGTCGCTTATCACCGACGCGGCCCCTGCGGACTGGTCGCGGTTGGTGTTGATCAGCTGCCAGAGTTTTTTGTCGGCCGGGCGTTTGTTTGATATCAGCTTTAGCATGGCGGTGTCTATCTGCGTTTCGAAGTCTTGGTGGCATACGCTGTAGTGCAGGCTTGGGCGTGTGTCGCCCTGTGTCTTGAAGCCGGCTTTGTAGTAGATGTAGGGGTGGGCGTTGGTGTCCAGCGCGTAGTGGGAGAGATAGCCGCAGATGTAGGCGAGCGCGCTTTCGCGCCGCTCCCCCTCGAGCTTCAGCGCGTGTTCCAGCAAGCTTCGGAAGAATTCGCCCACGCGGCGGCTGTGCAGCACGTTGCCCAGCCTGTACCAGCTTGGGCGCAGCAGGCATGGGATGTAGTAGAACAGGAAGTCCGGGCCTTGCGTGCCGAGGTTGTATACCTGCCTGTGGCGGGATATAACGCCGCCCAGGTGGCTGTTCTTGATACGGCTGTGGCATAGGCCGCCGCATAGGTAGTGTGAGATCATTCCGGGCATTTCGTCCTCCAGTGTCGGATTATACAGGTTTGAAAATGCTCTTGATTCTTTCCGGTGGGTGTGCTATTATTTTACAGAGATACGCGGGCATTGTAAACATGCAAAATTTGTTAGCGGCCCGGAGATGTTGAGTAGAGATGTTGACATGTACAGTAATGATAACGGATACAAATGGATACCATATATCGCGCTGCTGGTTATTGCCCTGATGGTCCTGGCGGTTGTCGGGCTGATGGGCGGCACTGGCGCGATACTCTCCACAGGGGCTTCGGCGCGCGGCGCGGCGACTTTCCGGGAAGTGGCCCGGGGGGTCTCGTTTGATGCAGCAGGCGGAGCTGTTTTTCACGCCGACAACTCCGCAGGTTATGTGCTTGCGTCGCGGGGCGGCGTGCGGTTTATCGGCGCGAACGGAGACATATCACAGGAATATGTGTTTACGCTTGACAATGTTCACCTATACGCCAACCGCGCCCACTTCATAGTATACGAGCCGGGGGGAAGCGACGCAAGAGTTTTTTCGCCGTCCGGTATGTTGTACCACCGGAACTTGGGCGGGCAGATTCTGTCCGCCGGTGTGAACGGCTCCGGCGCGTCGGCCTTTGTCGTGAAAGCGGGTGACGTGTACGAGACGCATCTGTTCGAGCGTGACGGACTAACATCCCAAGCCGTGAGCCGCATCGTACACGCCGACGACGGAGTGTTCCCCACAAGCGCGGCAGTCTCCGAGGACGGGCAGGTGGCCGCCGTCGCCCTGCTTGACGTAAGCGGGGCGAACCTGCGCAGCCGCCTGGCGTTCTACCACTTGGGCGAACAGGCCGGGCGTTACAGCGGAGGCATCTTCGCCCGGTTGCAGTTCGAGGACGAGGTGGTGGGGCGGCTGATGTTCTTCGACGACGGCAGCCTTGTTGTGTTTTCCGACAGATATATACGGCGCATAGGCTTTACGGGCGGCGTTGTGGCCGAAACAGGCTACATCCGCCTGGGCAACCGCGTGGCAAGCCTTACGCGGGCGGGCGGCGGCGGGTTTGCCGTGGTGTTGGGCGGCGGCTTCACCGGAATGGATTCAGAAACGCCCGGTACCGTGATATCCTACACAAGCGCGCTGACCGAACGCTTCCGCTTTAACCCGGAGCGTAACACCACCTATCTCTGGGCGAATGACAACGCCGTGGTGGTGGGCGCGGGAAGGAGCATCTACGGCAAAACACACGGCGGGCGGCTGCTCTGGAACTACAACGCCACGCAGGACTACAGCCAGGTCATAATGCTGGAGAACCGCGACACAATACTGTTTGCCGCGCGCAACGAGGCGCGGGTTCTGCGCAGGGCGGCGGGCTTCGGCCTAGGGCGTGTTTGAAAACCCGCTTCTGGCGGATTTTCGAGCACAATTTTTCGTCGGGCTAGGAAGCGCCGACGCCGCGAACCCTTGTGGTTCGCAAGAATGCTGTGTGCCGGTGGCACACGTCTAGCATCCGGAGCGTCAGCGTAGGAAAAAGCTGACGA
>WRAA01000198.1 GCA_009780445.1 Defluviitaleaceae bacterium | reverse complement strand
TTCTCCTTGCTCCAGAGGTTCTTGCGGTAGTTAAGGTCGCAGCTGACGGTGATGCCCTTGTTCTTGGCGGCGGATGCGGCCGCTTCGCACAGCCTTGCCCCGTTTTCCGACAGAGCCGGCGTAATGCCCGTGAAGTGGAACCATTCTACGCCGTCGAAGATCTTCTCCCAGTCGAACTCCGTAGGGTCCGCAAGGGCGATGGCTGAGTCCGCGCGGTCGTAAATAACCTTCGACGCGCGGCAGCTCGCGCCTTTTTCAAGGAAGTAGATGCCCACGCGGTCTCCGCCGCGTAGTATCTTGGATGTGTCCACGCCGAAGCGGCGCAGGGAATTTACGGCCGCCTGGCCGATCTCATGCTTGGGCAGCTTTGTGACATAGGCCGCGTCCAGCCCCATGCCCGCCAGCGACACGGCCACGTTGGCCTCGCCGCCGCCGTATGTCGCGCCGAATGTGTCCGCCTGCACAAAACGCTCGTACCCCGGGGGCGCCAAGCGCAGCATTATCTCTCCCAGTGTGACTATCTTGCCCATACGATCAATCCTCTCCGTAGTAGGTGTGCTACTTTTTCTGCAGGAGATGCACGGCCATTCCGCCGAAGTCGTCCTGCAAGTATATGGCTACCAGCTTGCCGCCTGCGTCATACTTCGCGCCGGCTTCGTCGAAGGTTACGCCCTTGGATTTAAGCTGGAACACCGCGCGTTCGATGAAGTTGGTGGCGATGGCGATGTGGTTCTTGCCGAAGGGCAGACCCGCGCCGCACTCTATGGCTGTGCCGGCGAACACCGTGGAGTTTCCCGGCTTGTACTCCATGTTGAAGAAGGTGCAGAACATCTTCGCCACGCGCTCGGCCTCGCCGCCGTCGGCGCAGTTGATGCCCACGTGCGCAAGCTCGAAGCCCAGCACCGCCTGCACAGATTCGCGGCTGATACGCGTAATGCCCTCGAAGTCGCCGGCGGCGATCATCTTAGGGTCCACCATCCAGGAGCCGCCGCAAGCCACAATCTTAGGGAAGTTTAGGTGTTCGACGATATTCTTGGTGTTGATGCCGCCCGTGGGCATGAACTGTAGGTCGCCGTAGGGGCCGGCGAGAGCCTTGATTGTGTCAAGCCCGCCCATGGGGCCGGCCGGGAAGAACTTCACGGTCTTCAGGCCAAGCTCCAGAGCCTGCTCGATTTCAGACGGAGTTATGGCTCCGGGGCAGATGGGCATTCCCCTGTCGATACAGGCCTGTACGACCACCGGGTTAAAGCCCGGGGTTACGATAAAGGCCGCGCCCGCGTTTATTGCGCGGTTTAGCTGATCCGGGTTGGTCACGGTTCCCGCGCCTACCAATACGTCAGGCAGCTCCGACGTGATGGCGCGGATGGACTCTTCGGCCGCGTCTGTGCGGAATGTAACCTCGGCGCAGGGTATGCCGCCGGCCGCCAGAGCCTTGGCAAGGGGTACCGCGTCCTTGGGGTCGTCCAGCTTTACTACCGGCACTATGCCAATGTTGCGCAGTTTGTCGAATATGTTTTGCAATATCAACACCGTCCTAAATGAATTTAGTGGGGATATGTTCCTGTGTTAATTGTAGCACTTTGGCGGCGTTTGCGCAAGGGCTTGTTTCCGGAGTAAGTTTGTGGTAAACTGGGCTGTAACCCGAAAACACTATATGCGGAGGCACGTATGGAAAATTTGTTGAATGTGGTATACAAGGCTCTGGACGATAAGTTCGGCGAGGACATCAGGATCATAGACCTGCGCGGTATCTCCGCGCTGACAGACTACTTTGTGATAACAAACGGCAGCAGCGAAACCCAGGTGAAGGCCATGGCCGACGAAGTGGCGGACAAGCTAACCGAAGCGGGTCTGCGGATGAGATCCAGCGAAGGTTATGCCGGCGCGAAGTGGATATTGCTGGACTTTAACGACATCATCATACACATCTTCGACAAGACCAACCGCGAGTTCTACAATCTGGAGCGCGTGTGGGGCGACGCGCCCACCGTGCAGACAGACGCGGGGCGCACCGCGGGAGAGCGATAGTATGGCGGGAAGACAGCGCAACACCCGCGCCGAACCACGGCCGGCGGCAAAACCCGCGTCAAGGCCGCGGGCGCGGCGCGGGGCTTCCGGGCGGGCGGCCAGAAGGGCGGCGCGTGCCGCAAGCCCGATAGCCCACGAGGCGTCGTGCCTGCTGATGATCGGCCTTGGCGTGCTGTCGGCGGTGTTTGTCTACTTCGAGGCGGCCGGCGGTGTTGTGGGAACGGCGATACGCACCGTGCTTGTGGGCGTGGTGGGCTCCGGCGCGCTGGTGCTTCCGCCGCTGTTGATGGTTATGGGCGTTATGGGGCTGGTGGCGCGTGACAGCGTGCCGCGGCTCAAGACCTTGCTGGCGTCGCTTTTGTTCCTGTGCGCTATCACGTTGATGGCGATTCCGTCCGTTAACACGAATTTGCACTTCACCGGCGTGGCGGACTATCTGCGCCACTACTACACGCACGGAAGCGGCACCAACGGCGGCGTGGTGGGCGCGGCTCTGGCGAATCTCCTGCTGGTGTCCCTCGGCACCTTCGGCAGCTATGTTATGATTATCACGATCGTGATAATCCTGGCGGTGTTCCTTACGGGCAAGTCGGTGATGTCGGTTGTCGCGGCACTGCGCGAGCGTTTCGGCACAGACTACTTCGAAGAATATTACGAGGACGAAGCGGAGCAGGACGAAGAGCCTGATGAGGACGAACGCAGGGTGCGCGTGCGCCGCCCCGCGAAGAAGGAAGCCGGCGGCAAGATCCCCTTCTTTACGATAGGCGAACGCAGACGGCGCGAAGGCGCGGGCGTGGCCTTGGTGAACGAAGGCACCGCCGCGCAGGAACAGACGCTGACCATCGTGCGCGACGAAGAAACGGGAAAGATAGCCGGCCTTGCCATAGCGGAAGAAGAGGACGATCCGGACGACGATGCGCCCTTTGATACGCAGGAACCGGAGGGCGAAACATATGTAAGCCGCGAACAGCCGGCGGCAAGCGCACCCAAGGACGCGGAGCCGGAGATCGTCATTAAGGAGAACACCAACAAGTTTATCGACCTGACGGGAGACCATGAATCCGACACAAAACGTTCGGCGGCGGAGGACGACAAACCCCTGCACATCCCCATGGACAGCGCGGACGACGAGGACGAATACATATTCCCCGCAATGTCAATGCTAAAGGCCAACCCAAACGCGCAGGTCACGGGTTCGCGCTCCGCAATCCTTGAAAACTCGCGCAAGCTGGAGGACACGCTGAAGTCCTTCGGCGTAGAGGCCAAGGTGGTGGAGGTAAGCAAGGGACCCACCGTGACGCGCTACGAGCTTTCGCCCGGCGTGGGCGTGAAGGTCAGCCGGATATCGTCCCTTGCGGACGACCTCGCGCTGAACCTGGCCGCCGTGGGCATACGCATCGAGGCGCCGATACCCGGCAAGGCCGCGGTGGGCATCGAGATACCGAACAAGGAGATCAGCCCCGTGTACCTGCGGGAGGTTATCGAGGACGAAGCCTTCCGAAGCTTCCCGTCCAAGCTGGCCTTCGCTCTGGGCAAGGATATCGCGGGCAATACCGTGATCGCCGACATCGCAAAGATGCCGCACCTTCTCATTGCCGGCGCGACAGGCTCCGGCAAGAGCGTCTGCATCAACACGCTGATCACCTCCATCATCTACAAGGCCACGCCCAAGGAGGTCAAGCTGCTGATGGTGGATCCCAAGGTGGTGGAGCTTAGCATCTACAACGGCATACCGCACCTGCTGATCCCGGTGGTGACGGACGCGAAGAAGGCATCGGGCGCGTTGTTCTGGGCTGTGCAGGAAATGGTGCGGAGGTACAACCTCTTCGCTGAAACGGCCGTGCGCGACCTGAAAGGCTACAACGCAATGCTGGCGGAGGACGAGGAGGAGCCGCTTCCGCAAATAGTCATCATCATCGACGAGCTTGC
>WRAA01000197.1 GCA_009780445.1 Defluviitaleaceae bacterium | reverse complement strand
TTTTTCGTCGGGCTAGGAAGCGCCGACGCCGCGAACCCTTGTGGTTCGCAAGGAGAAGCTGACGACGCACGGCGGAAAATTTGCCGAAAATACGCCAGAATGGGGTTTTCAAACACGCCCTAAAGATCAACTAAGGCATAAACGCAACAATCCGCCAATATCAAGGGTTACGAGAGATGAGCAGAGGTTGAAAAAATGCAGTTATACAATGCCACACAAAAATCCGGTGCCGCCGTAAACGCACCGGATTTTTGTGTGGCATCTTATAGAATTGTAGTGGAAGAGTATTCAACCTTGATGCCGTCGTCCTTCTGGCGCGAAAGCTTGGCCTTGTTGCCGTTGCCGTCCTCAAGGGAGAATTTTTCCAGCTGATGTTCGTTGAAGAAGTTTACAACGTGCGCCTCCACAAAGGCCGGCCAGTTGGATATCTTGGCGCGTTCCTCCGGGTTTACGAATTCTTCTAAAGTCTTGTGCTTGTCCTTGTCGTTCAAATTGTGTTCCTCCTAAAGAATTATCGCCAGAGACACGGCGGCCACTGTCAGCGAAAGACAGCCGCCCAGGATCACGGGCTTCTTGCTGTTTGTAAGAAGTGCGGGCAGGCTCACGCCCAGCCCGATGCCCACCATCGCGACGATGATCAGAAAACGCCCCATGTCGCCCCAGAACGCCGCGGCCGCTGTAGGTACTACGCCGGCGGTGTTCACGATGCAGGCGGCCAGGAAGCCCGCCACGAACCACGGGAAGGACTTTACAAGGCTGAACTTGCCGCCGCCCTGTTCGCGCCGCGCTTGTAGCATGGCAAGGGCAAGGGAGATGGGAATGATCATCAGAGTGCGCGAGAGCTTCACGACGGTGGCGGTATTGCCGGCGGCTTCGCTATAGGAGAAACCCGCGGCCACCACAGACGATGTATCGTTTATCGCGGCACCCGCCCAAATGCCGAAGCGCGTGTCGTCCAGCCCCAGTATATGCCCAAGGGCGGGAAAGACGAACACGGCAATGACGTTGAACAGGAAGATTATCGAAATGGATGTCGCCACCTGATTATCGTCGGCCTTGATGATGGGCGCGGTGGCCGCGATTGCCGAGCCGCCGCATATGGCCGTGCCCACGCCGATCAGGGTCTGCTCGTTCGGCGAAAGGCCAAGCTTGCGCCCGACGGCCACGGCAAGGATAAGCGCGGCGGCAACAACCGCCAGGAGCACGGGAACAGACTGCCAGCCGATGTCCAGAACATACGTCAGATTCATTTGAAAGCCGAACAGCACTATCGCGGTTTGCAGTACGCGCTTGCCCGTTTCCTTCGCGCCCGCTTTAAATTCGGCCGGCACGCGCCGGAACAACGCCGCGAGCATCCCCAGCAATATGCCGATAACCGGGCCGCCGGCCAGCGGCAGGAACCTGCCCAGGAAGAAGGCAGGAACCGCCAGCGAAAGGCAGAGAAGCGCACCGCGCAGGTTCTTGGCGCTGTAGTAGCTCACGCCTGTGATGGGTAGGGTGATCAGCAGGGCAAGCAGGATGTAGAGGACGGTCATGGAAGGATGTCCGCCTTATAGTGGTAGAGCGCGGGGGATCCGCCGGTGTGCAGGAAGAGGATGTTCTCGCTGTCCTTGAAGTATCCCTTCTTCACAAGGCTGATGAGACCGTCGGCGGTCTTGCCGGTGTAGACGGGGTCCAGCAGGATAGCTTCCGTGGTGGCGAACGTCTTTACGGCTTCCACCATGCCGGGTGTCGGGCGGGAGTATCCGTCGCCGATATAGTCCTCAAAGACTGTTACGTCTTCGAGCTTGGGCGGGTTTGCGAGGCCGAGCTTGGCCGATGTGCGGCTCACAAGGTCGAACACGGCGGGGATCTGGCGGTCGTTCCGGCGGTTGATGCCGATGCCCGTAATGGGTATCTGCCCGTTCACGCCGAACATACCCGTCAGCATACCAGCGTGGGTGCCGGTGCTTCCGCTTGTAAGCACGATGTTGTCGATCTTCAGATCCATCTCGAAGAGCTGGGTCACAAGCTCCTGCGCGCACGCCACATAACCAAGCGCGCCAACTTCGTTGCTACCGCCCCCGGGGATTATATAGGGCTTGCGGCCCTGCTTGCGCAATTCTTCGGCGATTTCCGTCATCTTGCCCAAAAGGTCGGCTCCGCCGTCCACAACATGGGTGGCCTCCACGCCCATCAGCTCGAAGAGGAAGTTGTTGCCGCTTGCGTCCTTGCTGTAGCTGCCGGGAACACGCTGTTCCAGCACCATTTGGCACTTCAAACCTTCCTTGATACACGCGGCAAGGGTCAGGCGGCAGTGATTGCTCTGCACGGCTCCGCAAGTGATAACGGTGTCGGCGCCCTTGGTTATTGCGTCGCCCATCAGGAATTCCAGCTTGCGGGTCTTGTTGCCCCCGCCGGCCAGACCCAACAGGTCGTCGCGCTTGATATAGATGTTCGGCCCGCCCAGAGCCTTGCTAAGAGCCTCGAGCTTCTCGACGGGTGTTGGGCCGGGGGTGTAGCGGCGGCGCGGGAAACGGCTTAGATTCATGGTCAAACCTTCCTTCGCTATAATTTGCAGAGCAAGAGGTCTAACGCCCCTACGCAATCCTGCATTTCCATTATATAGCGTGTGCGGCGAAATTACAATATCATTTCATGACCTTGAAGCCTTCGCCCAAAACTTCGCGCACATCGGCCACAACCACAAAGGCGCCGGTGTCGGCGGAATGCACGATGTCTTTCAGCTCCACGATCTCCTTGTTCGAGACAATGCACATCAGCACATTCTTGGGATTGCGCGAGTACATCCCTTCGCCGTGCAGGCTGGTTACGCCTCTGTCCAGCCGCTCCATGATGACGGCGGCCACGGCCTCCGCCTTTTCGGAGATGATGAACACGGCCTTGGCGAAGTGCAGGCCGTCCAGGATCGCGTCGATGATCTTCGTGGTGATGTAGATGGAGATGATGGCGTAGAGCGTGCGCTCGATGTTGAAGGTGATAAGCCCCAGCGTCACAACAGCCGCGTCCAGCACAAACATTATCTTGGCGATGGACAGATGGCGCACCTTCATGTTGATAAGGCTGGCAAGAGCCGCCGTGCCGCCGGTTGTGGCCATGCTAAGCAGCACAAGGCTGATACCCGCGCCGCTGATGATGCTGCCAAAGACCACCACCAGCAGCAGGTCGTCAACCAAAAAGGGCGGCAGGAAGTCCGCCAGGTACAACGCGCCTGTGAGCGCGAACATGGCGTAGAGCGTCTTGGCGATACTGCGCAGGCCGAACACCTTCGCCGCAAGCGCAAGTATCGGCACGTTTAGCGCAAGGTTCGTGACCCACAGCGGCACGGCAAAACCCCACCACCTCTGCGAAAGGTCGTAGAATATGACGGAAAGGCCGCTTACCCCGCCCGTTACAAGGGAGTGGGGGTTGAAGAACAGGGCGATGCTAAGCGCGAACAGGAACACGCCAAGGGTTATGACGATGTATTCGCAAACGGCCTTGGGGAAGATCTTGGACAGAATGTTCATACCTTGTGTCTCCTAAACTTGTCTCTGATGATCAGCAGGGCGAACACGGGCAGAGCCATCATGCGCCCGAGCCTGGACGGCTGTTTCGCAAGCCTGTAGAGCCATTCCAGGCCGAGCCGGCGCACCAAGCGCGGCGCGCGGGCCACTTCGCCCGCGAACACATCAAGGCTTCCCCCGCAGCCGATGGAGACCTTGGCGCGGCAGACCGCCTTAAACGCGGCGATAAACTTCTCCTGCTTGGGAAAGCCAAGCCCCACGAGAAGGATGTCCGGCGCGGCGGAACCGATTTGCGCCGCGATGTCTGCCGCGTGGTCGTCGCCGAAGTATCCGTCCAAAGTTCCGGCGATGCTCACGGCGTTGTACTTGCGCCGCAGCATCAACCCGGCACGCCGGGCCACGCCGGGCTTGCCGCCCAGAAGGTAGACCGAACACCCGCGCCCCTCCTGCGACAGGCGTTGGAACGTAGCCTC
>WRAA01000196.1 GCA_009780445.1 Defluviitaleaceae bacterium | reverse complement strand
TACGAGATAACTTACGAAAGAGTGAGAATATGACATTCAAGCTATTCTCCAAGCAGAACATCCTGCGGATAGTGCTTGTGCTGGCGGCCTTTGCGGCCAGCATCGCGGCGGTTATCGGCGGGGCGCATGTGCAGGAAGGCCACGACATAGAGATCGGCTCTGTGTCGCCCATGCGGTTTTCGGCGCATTCGCAGATGGTGAATCCGTACAGGACGAACGAGAACCGCGAGGCCGCCCTGCGTGCCGCCGAGAACCTTGTGCCTGTGCTGGAGCGCGACCCGGACGTGCAGTCTGTGGTGCTGGCCGAGATCGAGGGGTTTTTCGAGACGGGATACCTTGCGCGGCGGGGCTTTCGCGAGAGCGTGGCACTGTACTTCGAGGCCATGGAGGCCTTGGCGGCGGATGCGGTGGAGGCGGCGGAGACCTTCGCCCCGGGCTATGAAGGGTTTTACGAGCCGGAGCCGATGAACGTGCCGCTGACGGTGTTTGACGCGTCCATGTTGCCGCAGTTTGACGAGGACGGCGTGCCTGTGTTCCCGAACCCGCTTGACGTGACGATTCCGATACACCTTAACGACAACCTGAAGCGGCTCTTCGTGGAGATGAGCGACGAGGCCTTTGACGCTATGCGCACCGAGGTTTTGACGGTGACGCGGGATATTATGGACGACGGCATACACGTGCTGGACATCGTGAGCCTGCTGAACGTGCAGACGGCGGTGCAGGCGCGGGCGTTGCCGGCGGACGTGACACAGCTGGCCTTCGAGATCGTGTCCAACTATATCCGCCCGAACATCTTTGTGAACGAGGCGGAGACGGAGCTTCGCCGCGCGCAGATAGCGTCGGACTATCAGATCGTATACTACTTGCAGACACAGCTTATTGTGGACGCGAATGACATTATCACGGAAGAGGCATTTATGGCTCTGGAGCAGATGGGGCTGGTGCGGACTGACGACGCGCTGAACATGCCGCTTATCTGGGGTTCTGTGCTGTTGGTCAGCCTGATCTACGGCATGACTATCGCCTATCTGTACATCTTCTTCAAGGGCAACTTCGCGGGGAACAAGGACTCTCTGCTGATATTCACGCTGTACATGCTGCTGCTGGCGGCTACGTGGTCCATCTCCGCGGCGGAGACTGTGCCGTTTGTGTTTGTGCCTCTGCCGGTGTTCTGCATGTTGCTGGTGATGTTCTTTAACGTGCGCATTGCGCTGGCTACGAACATTACGGCCACGGTTATATGCGCGATGATATTCCGCGCGCCCATGGATTTTGTAATATACTTCACACTGATGGGCATTAATATCTCGATGATAGCCAACTTTACTACTACGCGCAACCGCATAATGTTCGCCGGGGCGTCGTCGGCGGTGCTTAGCGGGCTGGTGTGCCTTAGCGTGGCGATATTCTTTGCGCGGTCGCTTAATCAGGACATGCTGGTGCTGTCGGCGTTTGCGGCGGCGGCGGGGCTGTTTGCGGTTATCATATCCGTGGGCACCGCGCCGTTTTGGGAGTTTGTGTTCGGCGCGGTTACGTCGTTCAGGCTGATCGAGCTTAGCAACCCGAACCACCCCGTGCTGCGCAAGCTGGCTATCGAGGCGCCGGGGACGTACCACCATTCGCTGATAGTGGCCAATCTGGCGGAGTCGGCGGCGTATGAAGTCGGCGCGAATCCGTACTTGGCGCGCGCCGGAGGATACTATCACGACATCGGCAAGGTGAAGTATCCGCTGTTCTTCGCCGAGAATCAGGGCAGCGAGAACCCACACGACAGGATGACGCCGGAGGAGAGCTGCCGCGTGCTGATCTCCCACGTGGAGTATGGCCTGGAGCTTTCCGCGCGGTACAAACTGCCAAAGATGATCCGCGACATGATCGAACAGCACCACGGCACCACGATGATGCGCTACTTCTACCACAAGGCCAAGTCTCTTGCCGAGGAAACCGGCGAAGAGGTGGACGAGGCCAACTACCGCTACAACTTCACCATTCCCACCAGCAAGGAATCGGCCATGATCATGATGGCGGACACCGTGGAGGCCGCCGTGCGGAGCAAGATGCCCACGATACGCACGTTCCAAGAGGTGGAGGAGCTGGTGCGCAAGCTTATCAAGCACAAGGTGGACGACGGGCAGCTCTTAGACTCCGGCGTGACCCTGCGCGATATCGAGTCTACCACGCAGGCGTTTCTCAAGGTGTTCCGCGCTATGAACCACGAGCGGATAGTGTACCCTACGAAGGATTAAGGTGTCGAAGGAGGACGCAGTGGACGATATAGAAGTTATGGTCAGCGCGGCGGAGGGCGTGGAGCTTGACGCGGAGTATGCCGGGCTGATAGAGACGGTTGTGCGGCTGGGTGCGCGGGAGGGCGGCGTGACGGCGGGTGAGGTCAGCGTGCTTGTTACGGACGACGAGGGAATACGGCGGCTGAACAGGCGGTTCCGCGCGGCGGATAAGGCCACGGATGTGCTGTCCTTCCCGCTGGGCGGCGAGTGCTTGGGCGACATTGTGATATCCCTGCCGCGGGCGAGGGAACAGGCCGCGGACTACGGGCACTCACTGCGCCGCGAAGTCGCCTTTCTTGCCGCCCACGGCACCCTGCACCTTCTGGGTTACGACCACGAAACAAACGAAGAGGACGCGGCCGAGATGGAACGCAAGCAGGACGAACTGCTGAACAAGCTGGAGATTCCGAGGTAGAGGGGTGGTGTGTGATGCAGACATTTGAGGAAAGCGTGGTGCGGCTTCGCGGCGTGTTGGAGGGCGCGGGCAGTTTAGTGTTCTTCGGCGGCGCGGGCGTGTCAACGGAAAGCGGAGTGCCGGACTTTCGTTCTGACGAGGGGCTGCACAGCGCGAACAAGGTCTACGGATATCCGCCGGAACAGCTGCTTAGCCGCACATTCTTCGACACACAGCCGGAGCTGTTCTATCAATATTATAAGGAGCGGCTGCTGCACCCCCACGCCGTGCCGAACATGGCGCACAAGGCCTTGGCGGTGCTGGAGCAGCGGGGCAGGGCGGTGACTGTGATTACGCAGAATGTGGACGGCCTGCACCAGGCGGCGGGCAGCCGGAATGTGCTTGAACTGCACGGCACCGCCCGCGAGTATACATGCGTGGGCTGTGCCGCGCCCTATGACGCAGGCTACATACGCGACCCGGAGAACTGCCGCATATTCGTGCCGATTTGCGGGAAATGCGGCGAGACCGTGCGCCCGAACATAGTGTTGTATGAGGAGGCACTTGACGAGGGTGTGATGGCGGCATCCGCCAAGGCGATATCCGCGGCGGACTGCCTGATAGTCGGCGGGACATCCCTTGCGGTGTACCCGGCGGCGGGGCTTCTGCGGTACTTTGGCGGCCGCGAGCTGGTTCTTATCAACAAGACCGGTACACCCTATGACAACAGCGCGAGCCTGATTATCCGCGAGAATATCGCTGAAATAATGGGCGTTGCCCTAAATATCAAGGAGACACGATGAAGCTTAGACTACTGACGATGATAGTAACGCTGGTAATGATTGCGGCCGGTACGGCGGGCTGCGGCGCGGATGATCCGCCGCAGACGGCACAGGTTATGGCCGAGCCGACGCCGCAGCCCACGCCTGCGCCTACACCGGAGCCGACACCCCAGCCGCCGCCGGAGATTCCGCGCGACATGGGCATTTGCAACCTCACCGGCGAATATATATACCTGTATGTGACAGGCCGCCGCCCCGTGGCTGTGGTCTTTGACAACATCCGCCGCGCCCTGCCGCAGAGCGGGCTTTCGCAGGCCGCCATTGTGTATGAGGTCCTGGCGGAGGGCGGCGTTACGCGCATTGTCGGCATATTCAAGGATTTTGATTCCGAGAACATCGGGCCGGTGAGGTCCACGCGCACATATTTCATCGACTTTGCCGTCGACCACGACGCGATATTCGTACACCACGGCGGAAGCCCGCAGGCGTATAACGACTTGCGCAGCATGAACCCGGACCGGCTGGACGG
>WRAA01000195.1 GCA_009780445.1 Defluviitaleaceae bacterium | reverse complement strand
GCCAACCAGGTACAGGTGGGTGACAAGGCTGGATACGATAAGATCCGCCGTGAGGAAGGTTGCCACCATGGTATCCGTGGGGTTGTTCAGCACATAATAGGCATAACCCACGGCTACGGCCACTGCCGCAACAGGCAGCACAAAGTCGTACCAGCGAAATGTACTAACCATTAACTCTCACCGCCTCGAAGAGATCGCCCATGGTGATGATACCCGTGCAGATGCCGTCCTTTGTCATGCGGAACACGCAGCGTTCGCTGGAGCTGAACAGCCTGCCCAGCGCGTCGAAGAGGGTCGCGCGTTCGTCTATCAGCTGCACGGCCTTCACCTTCTTGACGCGGTTCTCGATGGGTGTTTCGTCGCCCGCTTCATACTTGAACATGGGGATGTAGCCGATGGGGCGGCAGTCGTCGTCGATAATGCCGATAACGGGGAAGGAGCTTGTGCGCTCAAAGCTTTCAATGCGCCTGATGATCTCGTCGCGCTCGCCGGTGATCTTGAACACCGCCGCCGAAGGTTTGATCGCGCGGCACTCCACAAGGGAGAACCGCTTGAGTATGCGGTTGTGTCCCACAAGGTTCTCCACGAACTCGTCGGTGGGGCGTGTGAGGATATCCTGCGGCGTGCCGAACTGCACCAGCTTTCCGTGGTGCATCACGGCGATCTTGTCGCCCATCTTCACGGCTTCGTCGATGTCGTGGGTCACGAATACGATTGTTTTCTTGATCCGCGCCTGTATGCGGATGAATTCGTCCTGTATGTGCGCCCGCGTAATTGGGTCCAACGCGCCGAAAGGCTCGTCCATCAGCATTATCGGCGGGTCTGCCGCAAGGGCGCGCGCCACGCCCACCCTCTGCCGCTGTCCGCCGCTTAGGTGCCGCGGCTTCTTCTTGGCGTATGTGTCGTAGTCCAGCTCCACCAGCTCCATCATCTCCTTCACGCGTGCCGCTACGCGCTCCTTCGCCCACTTCTTCTCGTTGGGCACGGTGGCGATGTTCTTCTCGATGGTGTAATGCGGGAAGAGGCCGATCTCCTGTATCACATAACCTATGTTCAGGCGCAGCTCCGTCGCGTTGATGGTGCTTATGTCCTTGCCGTCCACATAGATCGTGCCGCCGGTGTGCGGGATAACCTTGTTGATCATACGCATGGTCGTGGTCTTGCCGCAGCCGGACTCGCCGACAAGCACGCAGATCTCGCCGCTTTGTATCTCAAGGTTCAAACCCTCGATAATAGGCTCTCCCTGGCCGGGATATATTTTCGAAACATTTTCAAGACGTATCACGCAGGCTTCGCCCCTTTCTATTCGACCATTTTCTCTGTCTGACGCTGCACCAGCTGCATCAGCTTGTCTACCGTTACGGCAAGCACTGTCGTGAACAGCGCGCCCACCAGCACCATGTTGGTGTTACCGCGCTGTATGCCTTGGAAGATGAACACGCCCAGGCCGCCGGCCGCCACAAAGGCCGCTATTGCGCCAAGGCCGATGCCCATAACAACCGCCGTGCGTATGCCCGCAAAGGCCACAGGCAGGGCAAGGGGGATCTTCACCTTCAGCGTGATGGCCGCCTCCGTCATGCCCATGCCGCGCGCCGCCATTATCACGGCAGGGTCGATGCTTGTGATGCCCACGTACACATTGCGCACTATCGGCAGCAGCGTGTAGAGGATCAGCCCGGCGATAGCCGGCCGCGGCCCCAGCCCAAGTATCGGGATGAAGAACACGAACAGCGCGAGGCTGGGGATCGTCATGATCATTCCGCAGACGTAGATCACGGCCTTTGCCACGTGCTTGTTGTACGTTATAAGATAGCCGATGATGATGCCCGTCACGATGGAGATGGCCAGAGCCGTAAGCACCATCGCGGCGTGTTCGGCAGTCCGCGTTAGTATAAGATCCTGCTGCCTGCCTATAAATTCTATCAGAGAGGCCATGCCGCTCCCCCTTATCTCTAAATTTCCGCCCGAATAATCGTCATCCGCGCTACAAATCGGGAATGATCCCCGTATGCCAGCCGTGCCATATCATACGGACTTGCAATCTTAACAACGCTTGGCGAATGAGCACAGATGCTGAGCGAACGCGCCCTGTGCCCATGAGGTTAGCGTTGTTTAGATTGCAAGTCCGTATCAACCAACTCACGAAATCACCATCCTTTAACAAATTTTAACACACCATAACTTGTCTGACAATATCTCATACATTAAATATACTTAGTTTCGCGAATAATATACAATGCGGGCGGATGTCGCGCATGAAAAAAGGCGTTGATACGCTCAACGCCTAAACTTTGAAGTCAAACAGATCCGGGGATGATGGTTGGGTTATTGCGTTGTGTGGAGTGCGGATTAGTTGAATTTGCGCTTCCTGGCGGCTTCGGATTTTTTCTTGCGTTTCACGCTTGGTTTGTCATAATGTTCCCTTTTGCGAACTTCCCCCAAGATGCCGGCCTTTTGAGTTGCGCGCTTAAATCGGCGCAGTGCGCTGTCCAGCGTTTCATTTTCCTTGACTTTAACCTCTGACATGTAGATCCCCCCCTCCGATCGTTAGTAGCCCACGGATGTTAGTAACTGATTATACACAATATGGCAGTTCAAGTCAACAACTAATTTTCAACCCGCGAAGGCAAACGCTTTAAGCGTTTGCCTTCGCGAAAATCCAAGATCGGGATTTGCGCGAGATACTTTAGGAACCCTTCCGCGGTGTGGCAACTTACATTGTTCAACCCGCGTATGTACGGCAGTTCCGCTTGACACTTGCTGAATCGGAGCCGGAACCGCAACGGTTCACTGCGGTTTCCGGCGAACGATGAAGCTTAGTGTCATGCGGAACTGCTTACGGCGGCGGCACCTCAGACACCGGTGCGGAGATGCCGCGTATCGCCGGTTATGAACTGTAAACAGTTCCCTATTGCTTTGCTTGGTTGCCGTTGTCCTTGTTGTCGTTGTTCTTGTTCTTGGCCTTTTTGTCCATGGCTGTCTCCTTGGGATGTAGTTGCGGCAGTTGCCGCTTTTGTTAGTGTGTCCTAGAAAACAATATTTATGACAATCAGGGCGGCGGAAAGAATCATGAGATAATAGGCGAACACACGGAGCCGCCTGCGCCTGATGATGCTAAGCAGCATGTTGATGGCGAGGAAGCCCGTGAACATGGCTGTTATGAAGCCGACGAAGGTGGGCAAGAGGCCGATGGACGCGCCTGTGCCGTCCGAGGCATACATACGGAAAAGCTCCAGCGTAAGCCCGCCCGATATGGCCGGGATGGACAGCATGAAGGAATAACGCGCCGCCGTGTCGCGGTTTAGGCCGCTTGCGATGCCGGCGGTGATTGTCGAGCCGGAGCGGGATATGCCGGGCAGGATGGCAACGGCCTGGGCACAGCCGATTATCAGCGAGTCTCTGTAGCTCATGTCCTTCTTGCGGCGGCGGCCTTCCGGGCGGGTGTCGGCGTAGATCAGCAGCAGGGCGGTGATGAGGAATGTCACCGGCAGGAATTCCGGGTTGCCGAAAAGCATGTCGATATTGTCGCCCAGCAGCAGAGCTACGGCCGCGGCGGGCAGAGTGCCTAGGAGTATCAGGTATGTATAACGCTGCAAGGGGCGAAACGCGATTGCGAATACCTCCTTGCGGTAGACCGTCAGCACGGGGATCAGCGTGCCGAGATGCACCACGATGTTGAACATCATCGCCGGCTCTTCGATGCCGAAGAACGCCTGGAACATTATAAGATGCCCGGACGAACTCACGGGCAGGAACTCCGTCAAACCTTGCACAACGCCAAGGATTACCGCTTCCAAAATACTCATATATCCCCCCTAATATATGTAGTGTGTACAGAGCATTATATATGTATATTAGGCATGGCGCAAGATATATGAGGAAATGTTCGCGCGAAGCGTTATGGCGCGTGTGCATAAATCCCGCGAGGCTGTCAATAATTAGGATATTGACAGGTCATTAGGAGGACATATGCGCAGGATACTGATTTCGAACATGTTTATTGCTGTG
>WRAA01000194.1 GCA_009780445.1 Defluviitaleaceae bacterium | reverse complement strand
GGATCTCCAGCACGCGCAGGAAGTCTAGGGCGGCATAGCTGGAGGCGATAGTCTGCATAACGCCGAAGAAAAACGCGGCGAAGAGTATCCTGCCCGGCCGCCATCCGCCGAAGATCAGCACCGCCAGAGCCAGGAAGCCGTAGCCCGAAACCGACCCGCTGAACACCGTGGTGATCGGCACGATGTAGATAAGCCCGCCCATGCCGGCCAACGCGCCGGACAGAAGCACGCCGGCATAACGCATCTTCACAACGCTGACGCCGACGGAGTCCGCCGCCTGGGGATGCTCGCCGCAAGCGCGAAGGCGCAGGCCGAACTTCGTCCTGAACAGCACGAACGACGACGCGGCCAGTATCACGAAACCCAGGAAGGTTGTGATGTACGTGTTCTGGAAGAGCATTGCCCCAATCAGCGGGATACTGCCAAACACCGGCACGCTCTCGATTCTGAACTGGTTGATAAAATGCACGTTCTGCGTGCCTGTGATAAGCCGCGAAACGTATATGGCAAAGGCCGGCGCGAACATGTTTATCGCGATACCGCTGATGATCTGGTTGGCCTTGAGGTTGATTGCCGCATAGGCGTGGAAGAGCGACACGCCAACACCCGTGACCATGGCCACTATCAGCCCGAATATCAAGATAGGCTGTCCGGGCAGTCTGTCCTGGAATGTTGATATAAATAGTATGCCCGTAAACGCGCCCATTATCATCTTGCCTTCCAGCGCGATGTTTACAACGCCGGACTTTTCCGCGAACAGCCCGCCCAAGGCGACGATCATCAGCGGGATCATAAACGCCATGGTGTGCTGCGCTATAAAGAAGAACATGTTCACGCCGATTCGCCCCCTTCCTTAGCCGCTTCCTTCTTGCCGTACTTTCCGGCGGTTTTCGAGAGGAAGGTTCTCACAAGGAACACAAACGCGCAGAAGTAGATGATGATGGAGATTACGACCTCGATCAGCTCGATCGAAAAACCGAATACCTGCATACGCGCACCGCCAAGATACAGGAAGGACACGAGTATGCCAGAGAAGATGATGCCTATCGGGTGGTTAAGCCCAAGGAAGGCCACGGAAATGCCGGTGAAACCTTCTGTGGCCAAGCTGTCGATAATGCTCATGGACAACCCTGTGCCGTTCATATAGTTCAGTGCGCCGCCGATGCCTGCAAGCGCGCCGCAGAACATCATTGACACGATGATGTTCCTGTTCTGGTTGATGCCGGCGTACTTGGCCGCGTCCTTGTTGAAGCCGCAGGCCTTCAGCTCGTAGCCGAACGTCGTCTTTTCGAGGATTACGTAGACGAGTATGGCAATGGCAATGGCAATGAGTATGCCGATGTTCACGTGGGAGGAGCGGAATGTCGCGCCGAGGGGTTCGCGGAAGATGTTCTCGAAACCAAGGCTCGGCAGATTTGAATCGGAGGGAAGCGCGGTGCTTGTTCCGCGCCCTTGGTCAAAGATGTGGGTGATGATCATGTAGTTCACGAAGAACATCGCGATATAGTTCGTCATAATACACGCGATAACCTCGTGTACGTTGCGGTATGCCTTGAGCATCCCGGGGATTGCGCCCCAGAGCGCGCCGACAACCGCGGCGGCCACGATGGCCGTGACGATACGCACAGGCGGCGGCAGGAATGTCATCTCCACACTTATGTAGATCGCCACAAACGCGCCGAAGGTGAACTGCCCGCTTGCGCCGATGTTGAACAGACCCGTGCGGAAGGCAAACGCCACCGAAAGGCCGGTGAGGATGATCGGCGTGGCGAAGAGCAGTACGTCGCCCACATTACGCATGGAGGACGTGCCGAAGGTGAGGATCGTCATAAACGCGGGCACGGCCTGGCTTGCGTCGCTTATCAGCAAGATAACAAAGCCGATAGCAAGCCCGGCGATAATCACAATCAACGACGACAGAAAGTTGAAGATTCCGTCTCGGTTCATCCCGCCACCTCCACCTTGTCTCGTTTCGCGCCGGACATGTACAGCCCCAGTTCCTGGAACGTAACCTGCTTAGGATCCACGTCGGCCACGATCTCGCCTTCGTACATCACCAGTATCCTGTCCGACACGTTCATAACCTCTTCCAGCTCCAGCGAGATAAGAAGCACAGCCTTGCCTGAATCCCGCTGGGCAAGCAGCTGTTTGTGAATGTATTCTATCGCGCCGACATCCAGCCCGCGTGTGGGTTGCACGGCGATCAGCAGCTTGGGGTCGCGGTCGATCTCGCGGGCAAGGATGATCTTCTGCTGGTTTCCGCCAGACATGGAGCGCGTAATGGTGATTTCCCCCTGTCCGCTGCGGATGTCAAACCGCTCGATAAGCTTCTTTGCATAGTCCGCGATCACTTGCCGCTTGAGGAAACCTTTCGACTTAAAGCGCGGCGTGTAGTACGTCTGCAAGATGGTGTTGTAGGCCAAGCTGTATTCCAGCACCAGCCCGTGCTTGTGGCGATCCTCCGGAATGTGGGCGATGCCCGCTTCCGTGCGGCTGCGTATGCGGGCGTTGGTGATGTCCTTGCCCTCCATGAGTATGCTGCCGGAATCCACACCTTCCAAACCTGTCAGCGCGTAGACAAGATCCGTCTGTCCGTTGCCCTCGATGCCGGCAATGCACAGGATCTCCCCCGCCTTTACGTCGAAGGATATGTCGCGCAGCTTGTCCTTGCCTCCGTCCTGCGCCTTGCCCTTCTGTCTCAGGCCGCGCACCTTCATGATGGTCTCGCCGATCTTCGCGTCGTCCTTGTCAAGGCTTAGGGCGACCTTGCGGCCCACCATCATCTCCGACATCTCTTCCTTGGACGTAGAGGCCACATCCACCGTGCCGATCATCTTGCCCTTGCGCAGGACAGAGCATCTATCAGCCACATGCTTGATCTCGTCCAGCTTGTGGGTTATGAACAGGATCGACTTGCCTTCGGCAGCCATGTTCTTCATTGTCGTCATAAGAGCGTCTATTTCCTGCGGCGTAAGCACTGCCGTCGGTTCGTCGAAGATCAGTATCTCGTTGTCCCGGTAGAGCATCTTCAGAATCTCTACGCGCTGCTGCATACCTACGCTTATGTGGCGCACTTCCTTGTCGATGTCTATGTCGAAGCCATAACGTTTCGAAAGGGCCAGCACCTTCTCACGCGCCTCCTTCATTTGGAGCACGCCGTTCTTGGTTGTTTCGACACCCAGCACGATGTTTTCCAGCACCGTAAAGTTATGTACCAGCTTGAAGTGCTGGTGAACCATGCCTATGCCCAGCAGGTTGGCATCACCCGGGCCTGTGATCTGCACCTCTTCACCGTTCTTGAAGATGCTGCCCTTCTCCTGTTTGTACAAACCAAAAAGCACGCTCATCAGGGTAGACTTGCCCGCGCCGTTTTCCCCAAGCAGAGCGTGTATCTCGTTCCTATGTAATTGCAGAGTAATGTCGTCGTTTGCGATAATGCCCGGAAACTCCTTGGTGATGTTGCGCATCTCGATAATGCACATGCTGCCCGACCCGCCCCTCTGAATTTCAGAAAAGGAGCGCGACTGCGCTCCTTTTCCGACTATATAGTACTTACATTTCTTGAACCGATACGAGTTCTGTGTGGATGTCGTCCATGTCAAGGCTTGGGGATACGCTTACCGCGCCGCCCGCAAGCTGGCCGAATACTCTGTCATAGTCCGCCTGGGTAAAGTTCTGGAAGCGTGCTGTTTCCATCGGAAGGCTTACGCCGTTGATCGCCGCGGTGAACCTAAGCTCGTTGCCGCCGCGGAAGCTTTCGTTCATGAAGTCTACCAGCATGTCGTACACAGATACGTCAAGAGCCTTCGTTGCGGATGTGATAACCGTATCCGAGTTGCCCGACTGGTCTACGTCTACGCCGATAACCGAGCCGCCCGCGCCTTCGGCCGCGCTCTTGATGGAGAAGCCCGCGCCACCGGCCGCCGCAAAGATCACTTCTGTGCCGGCCGCGAACCACGCTGACGCCATTGTGGCGTGTGCGGGATCGGGAGCGAAACCGCCAAGGTAGT
>WRAA01000193.1 GCA_009780445.1 Defluviitaleaceae bacterium | reverse complement strand
CGGCGGATTTTCGAGTGATTTTTTCGCCAGACTAGGAAGTGGCAAACGCCGCGAACCCGCAGTGGTTCGCAAGTTTGACGCTGACGACGTATGGCGGAAAAAGCACCGAAAATACGTCGGAATGGGGTTTTCAAACACGCCCTAGTACCAGCCTCTCAGCTTCATTACGCCGGCGATTCTCTTGATCGAGTACATGTATGCCGCTGTGCGGAACGATACCTTATGTTCTTCCTTGACTGCGTACACCGCTTCGAAAGCGTTAACCATGGAGGTCTCTTCCTTCTCGGCGACTTCCGCGTCGCTCCAGTAGTAGCCGTACAGGTTCTGACACCATTCGAAGTACGAAACCATTACGCCGCCCGCGTTTGCGAGGATGTCCGGCACAACGGTTACGCCGTTTTTGAACAGGATCTCGTCGGCTTCCGGGGTGAGCGGGCCGTTTGCGCCTTCGCCGATGATACGAGCCTTGATCTTCGGCGCATTATCAACGGTGATGGAGTTTTCGAGCGCGCAAGGAAGCAGGAATTCGGTTTCCAAGGCCCAGAACTCGTCCGCGCTGATCTCCGCCGCGTCGGGATAACCCTTTACAGAGCCGCCGTTCTGATCCTTGTAGGCCTGGAGTTTAGCCACGTCGATGCCGTCTGCGTTGTGCAGGATGGCGTTATACTCCATCAGCGCGATCATCTTCGAGCCGTATTGCTCCAGGAACTTGGCCGCGAAGCTTCCCACATTGCCGAAGCCTTGCAGGGTGAAACGGGAGCCTTTGATCTCCACGCCCAGCTTCTTTGCGGCTTCTCTGGCGGTGATTGCCACGCCAAGGCCAGTGGCGGCCACGCGCCCCTTGGATCCGCCGAATTCGATCGGCTTGCCGGTGATAACGCCGAGCGCGCTGTGTCCCGCGAGCTTGATGTATTCATCAACCATCCAGGCCATGATCTTGCCGTTGGTGTTTACGTCGGGAGCGGGAATGTCGACTTTTTCGCCCAGAAGCTTGTGGGTGGCCTGCACGTATCCGCGGGAAAGACGCTCTTTTTCGCCTTCCGACAGGGTGGCCGGGTCTACGCAGATGCCCGCCTTGCCGCCGCCGTATGGCAGGCTGGCTACTGAACACTTGATCGTCATCCAGGTAGACAGAGCCTTTACTTCGTCGAAATGTACGCCGTGATGGAAGCGTATGCCGCCTTTGTAAGGGCCTACTGCGTCGTTGTGCATAGCGCGGTATCCGGTGAAAACCTTGACAGTTCCGTCGTCCATCTTCACAGGGATACTGACTTCGATAGTTTTCTGCGGGTTCTTCAGGAGTTCGTACACAGCGGGATCGGCGCCAAGCTTGTCACAAGCGGTCTTGATCTGCAGCTGCGCACTTGCCAGCGGGTTTAAAGTCTCCATGTTCCACCTCCAAGGTAATATGTTGCATATCCCGATTATACTAGGATGTGAAAAAATAATCAAGTGGCAAATGCAGATTTTTGGACAAAATTTACCGCAAAGGCATGAAATTATGCTTACATTTATTGTAATTGTCAGTCCGGGCTAAATTCTAC
This sequence comes from Defluviitaleaceae bacterium, assembly GCA_009780445.1. GTDB lineage: Bacteria > Bacillota > Clostridia > Lachnospirales > WRAA01 > WRAA01. Next base: position 2,475 of record WRAA01000193.1, on the reverse strand, counting down.
ATTGACACCGGGATTAAATTGTGCTAATGTTTTAATGTAACAACTTGCAACGGAGAATGTTTATTTATAGCAGTTCCAAGCGGAACTGCGTTAGAACCGCAAACACATATAATTAGGGGGAACTGCATGAGTCAATCGAAATGCCCGGTAACAGGACACAGACCCAGGCCGGACTTCACAAAGGGCACCACCAACAAGGACTGGTGGCCGGAAATGCTCGACCTTGGTGTACTGCACCAAAACTCAGAGCTAAGCAACCCAATGGGTTACGACTTTAACTACGCGGAAGAGTTCAAGACGTTGGATCTGCAAGCCTTGAAGGACGACCTGTTCGCGCTGATGAAGGATTCGCAGGAATGGTGGCCGGCGGACTATGGCCACTACGGCCCGCTGTTTATCAGAATGGCGTGGCACAGCGCGGGAACATACCGTACAATGGACGGACGCGGCGGTGCGAGAGACGGCACACAGCGTTTCGCCCCGCTGAACAGCTGGCCGGACAACGTAAACCTTGACAAGGCGCGCAGGCTGCTCTGGCCGATCAAGAAGAAGTACGGACGCAAGATATCCTGGGCGGATCTCATGATCCTGGCGGGCAACTGCGCCATCGAGTCCATGGGGCTGAAGCCCTTCGGCTTCGCCGGCGGCCGCCCGGATGTGTGGGAAGCGCAGGAGGATGTGTACTGGGGTTCGGAAGGAAAGTGGCTGGGCAACGAAGAGCGTTACAGCGAGGAGAAGGAGCTTGACAGCCCGCTTGCGGCGGTGCAGATGGGTCTGATCTACGTCAACCCGGAAGGGCCTAACGGCGAACCTCTCCCCGCGGAATCGGCGAAGGACGTGCGCCTGACATTCGCGCGTATGGCCATGAACGACGAAGAAACCGTCGCGCTGATCGCCGGCGGCCACACATTCGGCAAGACCCACGGCGCGGCTTCCGCAACCAATGTGGAAGCGGATCCGGAGGGCGCGCCCATCGAGCAGATGGGCCTTGGCTGGAAGAGCAGCCACGGCAAGGGTCACTCCGAGGACACAATCAGCAGCGGCCTTGAAGGCGCGTGGAAGCCGAACCCAACCAAGTGGGACATGGGATATCTGAAAGTTCTGCTTAAATATGAATGGGAACTGCTCAAGAGCCCGGCTGGCGCGTATATATGGCTTGCGAAGGACTGCGAGCAAGAAGACATGGTTGTGGACGCCTTCGACAAGACCAAGTTCCACCGCCCGATGATGTCCACCGCAGACCTTTCGCTGAAGTTCGACCCGATCTACGAAGCGATCTGCAAGGATTATTACGCAAATCCGGATAAGTTCGCCGATGCCTTCGCAAAGGCATGGTTCAAGCTTACGCACAGAGACATGGGTCCTGTGTCGCTCTACCGCGGCGCGGACGTGCCGAGCGAAGAGTTTATCTGGCAGGATCCGATACCCAAGTGCGAAGGTTATGTTGTGAACGAGCAGGATATCGCCGAGCTTAAGGGCAAGATCGTGGCAAGCGGCCTTAGCGTATCCCGGATGGTAAGCACGGCGTGGGCGAGCGCGTCCACATTCCGCGGGTCTGATCTGCGCGGCGGCGCGAACGGTGCGCGTATCAGGCTGGAACCGCAGGTGTCGTGGGAGGTTAACCGCCCGGCGATGCTCAAGGACGTGCTTGGCAAGTACGAGCAAATCCAGAAGGACTTCAACAGCGGCGGCAAGTTTGTTTCGCTTGCGGATCTGATCGTGCTTGGCGGCGCGGCGGGTATCGAAGCGGCGGCGAAGAAGGGCGGCTCCGACGTAAAGGTCGAGTTCAAGCCCGGCCGCATGGATGCGTCGCAGGAGCAGACAGACGTGCAGGCGGCGGCGGTGCTGGAGCCTATCTACGACGGTTTCAGAAACTACCTCAAGCGTGAATTCTCCACACAGCCGGAGAAGTTGCTGGTAGACAAGGCGCAGCTGCTTGGCCTTACCGCACCGGAGATGACCGTGCTTGTCGGCGGCCTACGAGTGCTTGGCGCGAACTATGGCGACCTGCTGCACGGCGTGTTCACAGATTCCCCGGGAGCGCTAACGAACGACTTCTTCGTAAACCTGATGGACATGGGCTTCGAGTGGAAGGCCACCGACGACAAAAACGTGTTCGACGGAATCGAGCGCAAGTCCGGCGCGAAGAAGTGGACGGCCACGCGGGTGGATCTGGTGTTCGGCTCCAACTCCCAGCTGCGCGGGCTGGCGGAAGTATACGCGTGCGACGACGCAAAGGATAAGTTCCTGAGCGATTTCGTGGCGGCGTGGAACAAGGTTATGAACGCGGATCGCTTTGATCTCGCGAAGTAACATATATAGCATTTAGGGCGTGTTTGAAAACCCCATTTCGGCGTATTTTCGGCAAATTTTCCGCCGTGCGTCGTCAGCTTTTTCCTACGCTGACGCTCCGGATGCTAGACGTGTGCCACCGGCACACAGCATTCTAGCGAACCACAAGGGTTCGCGTCGTCG
>WRAA01000192.1 GCA_009780445.1 Defluviitaleaceae bacterium | reverse complement strand
AGGCCGCGGAATGTTTTGCGCAAGCCTGCGCCGGAACTTGCGAACCCACCGGGGTTATGTACTACAACGACCAGCCGCCGCACATGATGTACTATCAGGGCGCGGCTCTGGCGGAGCTTGGCCACGCCGGCAAGGCTCGAGCCGTTTTCAACCGCATGATATCCTACGGCGAGAAGCACCTCTTCGAGAAGCAAGTTATGGACTACTTCGCCGTGAGCCTGCCGGACTTCCTTGTGTTCGAAACCGACTTGGACGCAAGGAACAGGGCGCACTGCCGTTACATGATGGGGCTTGGCTACATGGGCCTGGGCGAACGGGACAAGGCGCGGGAAGCCTTCGAGGCCGCCTTGTCCGACTCTCCCGCACACTACGGCGTGCTGAGCCATCTCTCCCTACTATAGTTCCGCACAGCAAAACAGCCGCCTCATCACGGGCGGCTGTTTTGCTGTGAAGCTATTATACCTGTTTCGAAACAGGTCTATTCAAGAATAAACACTGTGACTTGCCGGCGGCCAAAGTTCAGCGCGTCCTGCACATTATACATAAAGAGGTCTATCGAATATCCGCGTATGGCGGAGCCTGTGTCGGCGGCAACCGCAAAGCCGTAACCTTCGATGAAGAGCGGAGTACCCAGCGGAATAACCCGCGGATCTACGGCGACTACGCCGTGCTGCACCCTCATGCCCGAAGCCGTGATGCCGTAACCAGGGTCCCCCGGGCGTTTACCCGTGGACTCAAACCCCGCGGTGTACGCCGTCGCGTTCATAACCAATCTTCGCCCGAAGGTGAAGTCGCCCTCGGCGGTTGGTATCTCGAAGCGCGGGCGTACCGTAATGGGGTCCCGCGTGCCGATGCTTATGATCTGATCCACCGGTTCGGCCAGCAATGTGCGCGAGAGCATCCTGCTGTCGATCCTGATTCCGCCGAGCATGATTATCTCGGACACAACTTCGCTAACGCCGACTTCGCCTTCCTGCACCACCACCTCTTCGCCGCGGTTGATCGTCGAATCGTAGTTGTACACCACTTCATACGGAACCTCGAAGTTCGACGTAAAGGTGTGGCTTGCCGCGCGGTGGAACTCAAGGATCTGGCCTTGTTCCACCGGCTGGGAGCGTCTGGGGTTGTACATAAAGACTTCGCCGTGCGCCGCCTCCACCAGGGCGATCACATTACCCACGCGGGCATCGGAGGCCACGCGTTTATACTGCGGAACTCCGTCGAGCATCACCACAATGTCCATACCCCGCGTGATCACAACGCGCGGTATATAGTTGTCGATGAAGCGTGTTTCAAGCGGCTGGTTTATCCTGTCGCCTTCTTCAAGCACGTAGCCGTGTTCTTGCAGGAAGTCGGCTATATTTGTTGTGCGTGTGTTGTAAACTCTTGTTACGCCGTTATCGACTACGCGTACATTGCGCTGTCGTGTCGTTGCGGCCGCACTGCTGCCCCCTGTGAGTCTTGTGTTTTCAAACGTGTGAGGTGTAACCGCTTCCACCTGTACTGCCGTTGCCGAGATAACCAGCACAGCCCCGCTTGCCGCGAGTAGTGCCGCAATACGTTTTTTCATGGTAAGATTCCTCCTCAAGGCTGCGGGTGTTGGCGAAGTAACACCTACCCCCTGCCCCGGGCAAGCCCGGAACATTCCGACATTTACGAGAAGATTTTGCCGGAGTGCCTTATCAGTAGTGTGGTCCTGTTTGCGGAAGTTTAAACCATTATTTGGAAATTTAATGTTTCCGCACACCCAGACACACAGTGAAACAACTCTTTCACGAAGCACATCTTACCATATTCTGAATTCCATTGCAACAGTTTTATCAAAATTATACAAGCAAAATTATCCAAGTTTTCGACATAACTCACTAAGCAAGGTGTCACACGTGTGACAAATTTCGATTATCACAGCAGTTTGCCTAAGTTGAACAGATCAGAAGCGTTGTTGCTTGTGGCGTTTGCCACGTCCTCGTTCGATGTATCCAGCAATTCAGAGATTTTCGCACAAATGTATTCAATCCTGCGTGAATCGTTACGCTTGCCGCGAAAGGGAATCGGCGACATAAAGGGGCTGTCCGTCTCGATAAGCAGGCGCGCAAGCCCCACGGCCTTCACCGCGGCGGCCACCTGCTCCGCCTTGGGGAAGGTTATCACGCCGCCTATGCCGATGTACAGGCCAAGCTTGGCATAACCCAGAGCGGCCTCTTCATCGTCGGTGAAGCAGTGTACCACACCCTTGCGTATGCCGTGCTTTCGCAGAATCTCCAGGGTGTCACGCGCGGCCTCTCGCGAATGGATGATCACGGGCATTTCGAGCCGGTTCGCAAGATCCAGCTGTCTCTCGAACCACAGGATCTGATTGGCTGGCGCGGAATAGTTGTAGTGATAGTCCAGCCCGATCTCGCCGATGGCCACACAGCGGCTGTTCGCGGCCAAACGGCCAATCTCGTTCAAGTCCTCCGGCGTCATGCCGTCCACATTGTGTGGGTGTACGCCCACCGACGCAACCACGTGGACATACACGCCTGCAAGCTCCAGCGACCGGCGGGAGGACAGCATACTTTCGCCGACGTTCACCACAGCCGAAACCCCCGCCGCCGGCAAGCCCGCCAGCAGCTCGTCCCTGTCCGCGTCAAAGGTCTCGAAGTCATAGTGCGCGTGGCTGTCTACGTACATCAGCACACCTCTGCGCCGTCGGGTATCTCCCCGTCGAAACCCACCAGTGTCAGATCCGCGTCGCCCTCGGTGGACGCGGCCAGTATCATGCCCCGGCTCATCTGCCCCATCAGCTTTGCGGGCTTCAGGTTCGTCACAACCACAACCTTCTTGCCCACCATCTCCTCCGGCGTGTAGAACTTGCCGATGCCCGAAAGTATCTGCCGCGTTTCGCCGCCCACTCTCACCTGCGACTTGAGTAGCTTGTCCGACTTCTTCACGCGCTCACACTCCATCACCACGCCCACCTTTAATTCGACCTTGGCGAAGTCCTCTATCGTGATCTCGGGCGCGCCTTGCTGTTCGGGCGTGTTTGCCGCGCCGGATATCTCGGCCAGCTCATCCAGCTCCTTCTTTATGTCCAGCCGCGGGAACAGGGTGTCTCCCTTGGTGATGTAAACCTCTTTCGGCAGCAGCCCGAACTTCTTCGCGCTCTCCCACTCGAAGGATCCCGTCATGTTCAGCTGGCGGCGTATCTCCGGCGGCGTGGCCGGCATGAACGGCTCTATTAATATGGAAACAACGCGCAACGCCTCGGCCAGATTGTACAGCACACGCGCCAGCACGGCGTGTTTTTCGGCGTCCTTCACCAGCACCCAGGGTCGGGTCTCGTCGGTGTACTTGTTTACGCGGCTGACGAATGCCCACACAGCGGCCAAGGCCTCGTGCGGCGCAAATGCGTCCATGTGCTTCTCCATCGCCTCTGCCGTGCGCAAAGCCATCTCCGCTATCTCGGCTTCGTGCGGGGTCTCAGATTGCTGTGCCGGCAGGGTGCCGCCGAAGTACTTGTCGATCATACCCACCGTGCGCGAGAGCAGGTTGCCCAGATCGTTAGCAAGGTCTGCGTTGATGCGGTTGATCAGTATCTCGTTCGTGAAGTTGCCGTCCTGCCCGAAGGAGAACTCCCGCATTATGAAGTAGCGCAGAGCGTCGGAGCCGTAACGCCCGGCCAGCACCACCGGATCCACCACGTTGCCCAGAGACTTGCTCATCTTTGCGTTGTCGAACACGATCCAGCCGTGGCCGAATATCTTCTTCGGCAGAGGTTCGTCCAGAGCCATCAGGATAGCCGGCCAGATCACGGCGTGGAAGCGCACGATCTCCTTTGCCATCAGATGCACGTCCGCCGGCCAGTACTTCTCGTATTCCGCTTGGTTGCCGGACGAATAACCCAGGGCGGTGATATAGTTCGAGAGCGCGTCGATCCACACATACACCACGTGGCCGGGGTCGAACTCCACCGGCACGCCCCATTTGTGGGATGTGCGCGTAACGGACAGATCCTCCAAACCTTTCTGCATGAAGCCCATCATCTCGTT
>WRAA01000191.1 GCA_009780445.1 Defluviitaleaceae bacterium | reverse complement strand
ATGGAGCTTGCCACGAACACATTCACCCCGACAGGCGGCGTAACGAAGCTTATCGCCTTGTTAATGATCATCATAACGCCGAAGTGTACGGGATGCATACCCGTCGCCATAGCGATAGGCAGCAACAGCGGAGCCAGAATAAGTATCGCCGGCGTAGTGTCCATAAACGTGCCGATGATCAGCAGGAAGATGTTGATTACAATGAGCATGACCACCACGGAGGTGAACGTGCCTGTCATAAACTCCGCGACCTGCTGGGGCGCGCGCATGAGGGTGAGTGTGCGGCCAAAGGCCAAGGCCGCGGCCAGCACGAACATCAGCGCGGAATAGGTGTTGACGGACTGCAGCAGGATCGACGGGAAGTCCTTTACGCGCAGAGTGCGGTATACGAACACACTCACGAGTGTGCTGTACAACACGGCTATAACAGCGGCTTCCGTGGGCGACGCCACGCCGCCGTAGATGCTGCCAAGGATGATGACGGGCGCGAGAATCGCGGGTGTGCTGTCCTTCACAAGGTGCGCGAAGCCCTTTTCGCGAACCTTGTTGTAGTGCGCCATAAGCTTCTCCGTGTCCTCACCGTGCTTGACGCAGTAGAGATACGCGTAGACCAGCAGAAGCCCGCCGATCAGCACTCCGGGGATGATACCCGCCAGGAACAGGTCGCCGATGGACGTACCCGTGGCGGAGCCGAACAGCACGTAGGGGATGCTCGGCGGAAGGATTACGCCAAGGCCGCCCGCCACGGCAATCAGCGCGGTTGCGAATTTAAGGTCGTAACCCAGCGAGACCAGTATCGGTATGACCATGGTGCCGACTGCCGCCACCGTGGCGGGGCCGGAGCCGGATGTTGTGGCGTAGAAGAATGTGGTCAGTACGGCGGCGCAGGGCATTCCTCCGCGCTTGTTCGCCAGGAAGTAGCTGAACACGTCGAAGAGCTTCGCGGATATGCCGCCCTTGGACATTATCGCGCCGGCCAGTATGAACATGGGTATGGCCAGCAGTGTGAAGCTGTCCACGGCCAGGAACAGAGTGCGTATCGACATCTGCATGTCCGCCATTAAGGCGGCGAAGTTGCCCGTCTCGAAGAACCGCCAGTACGACGGCATAAGCGAGGAAACCGCAAGGCTGACGGCAACAGGCACGCTCGCCGTAAGCAGCACGGCAAATATCAGGAACAACAAGCCCAGTGACATTATGTAGTCCTCCCCTACTTCTTATCGCCCGAAGGCGGAGCGGCTATGCTTGCCAGAATCTCGGGGTTCTTCTCCGGGAAGAACTCGAACACCAAGGTCTGGACACAGCGGATTGTCGTCAGCACAAGCGCGAAGAACGTCACGCTGTAGAAGTAGTACATGGGGATGTCCAGCGCGGTGTCGCGCGTGCCAAGCTGCACAAAGCTTTCGATAACGCCCCACGCGGCATAGGTCAGCAGGCTGAAGAACACCAGCATCAGCACCTTCACACACACCGACATAACCTTGGACACTGCCGACGGCACGGCCTTGAGAAGTATGTCTATTTTCAGGCTGGAGCCGCGCCTGATGCAATAGCTGATCGAGAAGAATGTGGATATAACAAAGGAGTATTGCGCCACGCGGTCGGACCAGAAAGGCGCGTTGTTAAACACAAACCGCATCACCACCATGTAGGACATGACGCACACTATCACAACCAGCAGTGACATCAGCACATATTTTTCAAAGTTTTTATCAAGCCATTTGATAAAGCCCATCTCTCGTACCAGCCTTTCGTACAGATTAAACCGCCATACCACACAGCATATCAGCAATCCTGCCCTGTGTCAAATACAAATGTTGCATGATAATGATTTATGCTATCTATGCAAAAAGCCGCCGGAACATTCACGGCAGCTTTTTGCAACAGTAACGGCTATGCGTCGGGCTTGTTCCTTGTGACAAGTTTGCGTACAAATGAGAATTGTGCCAGGATTATCAGCGCGATAACTATTACCAGAGCCAGGCTTATTGGCCGGACGAAGAAAGGTTCCAAACTTCCCCCGCTAAGCCGCAGACCGCGTATCAGGTTCGATTCCGCCATGTGGCCGAGAACCATGCCCAACAGCAGCGGAGCCGGCGGAATCTTGAGGAATATCAGCAACACACCTACGAATCCGAACAGGAACATGATCTGCGCGTCGAATATGGTGTATCGCACCAAGTAGGAACCTATCGCGCACAGCACAAAGATGTTCGGCATGAGTATCTCTTTTTTCACTGTTAAGATCTTAACAGAAAACCTGGTGATGCCGAGCGTGAGTATGAACAAAGCAATGGCGCTGAGGAAGAAGAACACCGCAATTTGAGACACAAGGCCGGGGTTTTCCATCATCAGCAGGGGGCCGGGCCTGTGACCGTGCATGAAGAAGGCCGCAAGTATTACGGCGGCGGCGGTGCTGCCGGGAATAGCAAGCGAAAGCACGGGGATGAGCGCACCCGTTTTCGACGCGTTGGAGCCGGCTTCCGAAGCTATGACCCCTTCATACGCGCCCTTGCCAAACCGGGACTTATCCTTCGAGAAGGTCTTGGCCGCCCAGTAAGACATCCACGCGCCGACATCCTCGCCCACCCCGGGGATGATCCCGAGGAATGTGCCTATCAAGCCGCTGCGAACAACCGTCGGGGTGTTCGTGGCCATAATCTTCGCGCCTTCGCTGAATTTGTACTTCGTTACCTGCGACACGCGCTCCTGCTGCTTGGCAAAGACTTTCACAATTTCCGGAAAACCGAATATTGCGATCATGAACGATATCAGGGGAAACCCTCCGGACAGCGGTTGCACGTTAAACGTAAAGCGAAAGAAACCCGAGATGGGATCCATGCCCACCGTAGCGATCAAAAGACCCAGCAGACCGCCTATCCAGCCCTTAAGAGGGTCTCCGCCGGCCAAGCTTCCACAGATCATTATGCCAAAAAGAGCAAGCAGGAAAAATTCATAGGACTGAAATTGCAGGCCAACGGCGGTGAGCGGCGGCGTTAAGAACAATATAAAGACAACACCGATAAGCGTGCCGAACATGGAACCCGCCGTTCCCAGGAATATCGCAAGCCCGGCCTTGCCCTGCAAGTTAAGCGGATAGCCGTCTACCACAGTGGCGGCCGACGCGGGAAGCCCCGGGATGTTAAGCAGTATTCCTGCCTGACTGCCCCCCGATATCGCGCCGGTGTACACGCCTACCAATGAGATAATGGCGATGTCCGGGCCGAACCCGAATGTAAGGCCTGTCAGCAACGCAACTGCCATAACGGCCGTAAGACCCGGCAAAATCCCCACTATTATGCCAAAAAACGTCGACACGACCAGGGTTAGAAAGTGTATCGGCACAAACGCGATTCTAAAAGCCTCGATTAAGTGGTCCATCTCACATCTCCTATGGAAGAGGAACTCTGAAGAATAGTTGGAACAGCGAGAAGATTGCCCCAACGACAAGGACGGATATTACAAGCGTTGTAAGCACAGTAAGAACAGCGACCTTCACTCCCGCGCCCGAAAACGTGCCTACCTGCAACAGCGTTATAAACACAAAGAGAAATAGGACCGTACCAACCAAGAAGCCGAGCTGTGGCAACAGCACAAATATGTACACACCCATCCACGCGCAACCGACAATGGATTTATGCGTGGTGGAAGATGTGGCAAACGCGGCCGCGCCGCTCTTTATTTTCGCCAGATGCTCCGAAACAGTGGCGCCCTTCAGACTCCTGGCCAGCAACAGTATCGAACAGAAGAGCAACGCACTGCCAAGCACAAGCGGGAAGAACCCGGGAGACTGGTGCAGTACCGTAGCAATTCGCGCATTAAATTCTGTGTGAAACCGAATGCTCTCAAGGATAACATACACCGACAGAACCATCAAGCCTATCGAAGTTCCAAAATCAACGTGTTTACGGTCCAACTCAATCGCCCCCTTGAATGTATCAATATAGCCATTCAACTTGAAAACACTCCAACCAAACTTGTCTTTTTGCGCAATTGCGTCGTCACTCACTCCTAGCGTACCCTGCGGGTACGCGT
>WRAA01000190.1 GCA_009780445.1 Defluviitaleaceae bacterium | reverse complement strand
CGGCCGGGCGGGTTTGCCGCGTCAAGCTCCGCCCTCTGCATTGTTTGGTAGAGCAGTGACGAAAACTCCAGCCGTTCCCGCTTGAACCCGGCCGTGTTTACGTTCGCCAGGTTGTTTGCGATAACGTCTATCTGTGTTTGCTGTGCGGTCATGCCCGACGCGCCCGTCCAGAGTGATCTCATCATAGTGTGTTGCCTCCTATCTTCTGGCTATGTCGTTGACAGCCCGCTGTAGTGTTGTATCCGCGATGCTTAATACGCGCTGGTTGGCTTCGTATGCCCGCTGAATGGCGATCATCTCCACCATTTCGCGCACCGGGTTTATGTTGGAGTTTTCAAGGTAGCCGCTTAGCAGCCTGCCCGTGAAGTCGGTCTGCACCGATTCTTCGGTGGAACTGAACGCGTTGTCGCCGAACTGGCGCAGGGTCTGCAAGTTTTCGAAGTTGACCATACGTATGGTTCCGGCCTGCTGCAGAACCATTTCCTGCGTGGCAGGGTCGACAGTGCGCACCAGGACCGCGCCGCTCTCGCTGATCTCGATCTCGCCATCGGGCAGGGTGATGCCCCCGCCGCCGGTGCCAAGCACCAGATGCCCCTCCATCGTGCGGAGCTGGCGGTTTTGATCCAGAGTGAACGCGCCGTTTCGCGTGAAGCGTTCCGTGGCTTCGCCGTTTCTGTCGGTCATGGAAATGGCGAAGAAGCCTTCGCCGTCAATGGCAAGGCTCAGCGACCCGCTAACCTGGCGCAGCCCGCCCGGGCTGAAATCCACGTGTACTTCATCCACAAAACTGCCCAGCCTTGCGGGGCCTACGCGCATTACACCATGCACGGCGTAGTTGGGGCCGCCCACGGCACGCATAAGCTCTTCCGAAAAGGAACGCTGCACCGGCGTCTCGCGCTTGAAGCCCGCGGTGTCAACATTGGCAAGGTTGTTGCTTATCACGTCCATGCGGTTCAGGTTGGTTTTCATACCAACGCCGGATGCGTACAATCCTCTAATCATAGTATCTGTGTCTCCTAGACTTTTTGTCAGTGCCCCGTGATATAAGTTCACTGCCTATCGCGGATGTGGCAAACTCTATGTACTGCCCCGTCCCCGTCGCCACGCAGGATATTGCCTCTTCCGCGATTATGGCGTTGATGCCCGTCCTGTTGGTGATGATCTTGTCCAGCCCGTAGAGCAGGCTGCCGCCGCCGGTCATTACAATACCCCTGTCGGCGATATCCGACGCAAGCTCCGGCGGGGTGTTCTCCAGCACGTTATGCACTGTCTCCACAATGGCGGCGACCGATTCATTCAGAGCCTCCATCATTTCGTCCGACGTTACCGTGATGGTGCGCGGAAGCCCCGTGACAAGATTGCGCCCGCGGACGTCCATGGAGACCGGTATTGTGCGGTCGAAGGCCGTGCCTATGTGTATCTTCAGCTCTTCGGCACTGCGCTCGCCAATCAGCAGGTTGTGCTTCTTGCGCATATAGCGCACGATAGCTTCGTCGAAGTTGTCTCCGGCGATTTTTATGGACTGGCTCACGACGGTGCCGCCAAGCGATATCACGGCCACGTCCGTCGTGCCGCCGCCGATGTCCACCACCATGCTTCCGCAGGCTCTGGAAATGTCTATGCCCGCGCCTATGGCGGCCGCTATCGGCTCTTCTATCACAAAGACCTTGCGCGCTCCCGCCTGGCGTGTTGCGTCCTCCACGGCGCGGCGTTCCACCTCTGTCACGTTGGACGGCACGCACACGGCTATCTGCGGCTTCATGCCAAACAGAGCGGGCTTGCCGATGGCCTTTGTTATAAAGTATTTCAGCATTCTCTCGGTTATGTCATAGTCTGATATTACGCCTTCGCGCAGGGGGCGTATGGCAATGATATTGCCGGGTGTGCGCCCAAGCATACCGCGCGCTTCTTCGCCGACGGACAGGATGCTGTTCGTATCCTTGTTTATCGCGACGACAGAAGGCTCCTTGAGAACAATGCCCTGACCCTTAACATACACAAGAACCGTGGCTGTACCAAGGTCAATTCCTATATCCGAATTGAAGTTAAGGTTGAACATCAACATTCTCCTAATGTATTATCGTCAATACCGCGAAAAATATTAGCATCTCTGCAAGATATTTCAAATCCGCTACGCTTCAAGAAGCTGCTCCGTCTGATCCTGTCTAATTATATCTCTTAATTGCGAAAAACGCAATCCCTTTTCTTGGCTGTCTGCGTACATCAAAAACTACGCCTCCCGGCTCATCATGGATATTGCGTCATGAAGCTTGCACATCCGGTTGTCAAGTTCTGATATTTTTCCGGCGCAGGTAACAAGTTCCTCGCACAGATCCGCCGGTATCTGCTCCTTGTACTTGTAGCGGGCCTTGTGTTCCAGGTTGGACCAGAAGTTCATGCCCTCCGTGCGTATCTGCACCTCTACGGTAACTTCTTCCATCTTGTTTGCGTAGAACACCGGCACGTCTACGATTATGTGATAGCTCCTGTAGCCGCTTGGCTTAGGTTGGCTTACATAGTCCTTTTCGAGCAGCACGGTCAGGCTGGGTATCGACTTGATGATCTGCGCCAAGTAGAACACGTCGCTTGCAAACGGGCAGATTATCCTCACGCCGGCTATATCGCGCAGGCGTCTCTTCGCGCTCTCGGCTGTAATCTCTTCGCCCAGCCTCTCAAGCTTCGCCGCGATGCTCTCCGGTGACTTTATGCGCCCTTTTATGGACTCGATGGGGTTGATGTTTTCAGAGTTTTTCAGATCCTCGTGAATAATGTCAAGCTTTGTCAGCAGCATCTTCTGACCCCATTCATAGACGATCATCAAGTCTTTCAGCTTTGCAAACTCGGCCTCACTAAACCTAACAGACATTCAGCTTCCCCCACGGTTTGTACTATAATGATCTTGCAAATTGTAACACATATGTACATAAAATATCAATACTTGACGCACGCCAAAAAATGTATTATCATGTGACAACAATTATTAACTGATCACAGAGAAGGTGTATCCATGCACACTTGTTCGACTATGCTGAAAGAGCATAACCTAAAGGTCACGCCGCAGCGCGTCGCCATCTTGGAATATCTGCTGAACACACATACCCACCCCACTGCCGAAGCCATATTCTCGAGCCTTACAAAACTCTATCCGTCCATGAGCCTGGCCACGGTCTACAAAACGCTGGACACCTTGAAGAACGAGGGTATCGTCAACGAGATCAACATCGGCGAGGACTCCAACCGCTACGACGTTAACATGTCGGATCACGCGCATTTCAAGTGCAGCGTGTGCAGCGCGGTGACAGACCTCGAGATGCCCGAGGCTCTGGCCCAGCTTAGCTCCCACGTCCTAAACTCCTACGACGTAAGCCTCACCAGCAAGAGGGTGTTCTTCTACGGCGAATGCAGCTGTTGTGTCGAGCATCAAAATTTTTTGCCCAGCCCCATTTCGTAAATCTTGCGCACGACCTTCTTCTGCGACGTGGTAAGCTTGCGCCCGAAGAGCTTTTCGGCCTCCCGGTACAGGCCTACTATGTCGTAGGACAATGCTCTGTCCTTCCGCTTTATGAAGCCTGCGGGGCTGCCGTGGGGGTTGACGACCTTCACGTGGCTCTCCAGGCTTGTCTCATGTTTGCGCACAATGCCGAATATGCTTGCGGTGTAGAGCGCGTCGCTAAGCGCGTTGTGAAACTGCCGCTCCTGCTCCAGGCCGAAGCTTGCCACGGCGTTTTTAAGCCCTACGGCCATGCCGCCCGCCACGCCGAGGCGGCGGCCGGCCAGGTTCTGCACGTCGATAAAGCTCGCGGGTATGCCTTCCACGGGCAGGCCGTGGAACAATATGTTCTTGAACAACAGCTTCACGTCGGATCCGCCCCACACTGCGAACATGTTTTCGGCGGAACCCAGAAAGTCGCATATCTTGCCGAAGCTCTGCGGGAAGTTCTTAGTACCCGTGTAGAGATCCTTGTGCTCTATCCCCGTTATCTTGCCCACGTAGGGATGCACCCGCTTGTAGATCGACGGGCGTATGTTCAGTTCCAGCGTTGCGCG
>WRAA01000189.1 GCA_009780445.1 Defluviitaleaceae bacterium | reverse complement strand
AATGCGGATGCGCTCGGCCGAAACGTTTGCGATCGTGTGCGCTTGGCGGCCGATGGCCTCCAAGGTTGCGGCCTCCACCGCAAACCCCAGCTGTGCCGAAAAGCGCACGGCGCGAAGCATCCGCAGAGCGTCCTCGCCAAAGCGTTGGCTTGGATCGCCCACGCAGCGTATACAGCCGGCGGCGATGTCCCCCGCGCCGCCGAATGGGTCTATGTAGCCGCGGTCCGGGTGGAACGCCACGGCGTTCATCGTAAAGTCGCGGCGTGAAAGGTCGTCCTCCAGGCTTGTTGTGAAGGTGACACTGCTCGGGCGGCGGCTGTCCAGATACTCGCCGTCCAGACGGAACGTGGTGACTTCATAGGCCTGCGCGCCAAGAAGCACCGTCACCGTGCCATGCTCGATACCCGTTGCGGCGACGCGCGGAAAAACAGCCGCCACCTGTGTTGGCGTGGCGGATGTTGTGATGTCGTAATCCTTGGGTTCGCGCCCCATGAGAGTGTCGCGTACACAGCCGCCAACGGCATATGCCTCGTATCCCGCGCAGTTCAGCCGGTCCACAAGCTCCGCGACCTTCCCGGGCAGGCGCATCATGACCCGGCTCACTTAAACGGGTTCAAGCGCGACAGCAAGCCCGTGTCGCCCGACTTCGCCCGGCGCATCGCCTTCATCTCTTCATCGCTCTTGCGCCCCTTGAAGTCTACGATATAGATTCCCGCTACGTCCACCTTCACCTGTTTTTGCAGGGGAATGGCGTTGTATACCTTTGGGTCGCACATGAATGTCGTTATCTGCGCGCCTACCTTGGCCTTTACGAATGTCATCTTCATGATCCTGGCGCGCCGCGGCAGACTGTCCGACACCACCTTGGGCAGGCTGACCTCGCCGGGGCGGCACTTCTTCTTGTCGATCGTAAAAATTGACATGGTCTGCTTCGATTGCTCGATCATCTGCTGCTGTTCAACCATCTTGGTGGCCGACCAGCGGTTGAGAAAGTACAGAGCCACACCAATCACACCCAGCACCACAAACACTATCATAAAAATATCCAGCCAAGGCAAGTACATCCACTCCTAAATCAAATATGTATGTACATTCTAGCACCTTTCACACCAATAGTAAACAGTGAATTTCGCAGGTGTTGCAAAATCTCCGCGTCTGTGGTAAGCTGGTGGTATAGCAGTTCCACTTGACACTTGCCGAATCGGAGCCGGAACCGCAATGGTTCACTGCGGTTTCCGGCGAACGATGAAGCTTAGTGTCAAGCGGAACTGCGATATTCTGGAACAGGACGTGAACAGCCTTGCAATTTGAGTGGGATCCTGCCAAGAACAGAGCCAATCAGTTAAAGCACAGAATATCATTGGAGGAAGCTGCTCCTGAAAGGGGCTTGAACTTATGATACGGGAGCTTACGGAAAAAGATTTCGAGAGCGCGATCAAGAACCCCCACTTCGACAAATTGTGCAGGAAGGTCGAAGTCGTCATTCGGCATGATGATTACGCGACGTTCTTAGGGCGTGTTTGAAAACCCGCTTCCGGCGGATTTTCGAGTGATTTTTTCGCTAGACTAGGAAGTGGCAAACTTGCGAACCCTTGTGGTTCGCAAGTTTGACACTGACGACGTATGGCGGAAAAAGCACCGAAAATACGCCGGAATGGGGTTTTCAAACACGCCCTAGAAACAGCGCGGCTTAACGGGGATCGGGTAAAGCCCGAAGATGTGATGAAGCGTTGCCTTGCCGAATACGCCAGAATACTGAGAGACCATGAATGATATCGCAAACAGGGCAATGAGGTGAAAACATGAAGGGCAAGATCTTAGCGACGCCGCGCTCCTTTGCGAAGGACGACGACAGGCCTCTGCGTATGCTGGAGGACGCGGGTTACGCCGTGGTGCGCAACCCTGTGGGGCAGATACTTACGAAGGAACAGATGACGGAGCATCTGCAGGGCTGTGTCGGCGTGATCCTCGGCGTGGACCCAATGGACGCGGATGTTATCGCATCGGCGGAGGGTCTGCGCGTGATCTCCAAGTACGGCGTGGGCACGGACAACATAGACATGGAGGCCGCACAAAGCCGCGGCATAACGGTGTGCGTCACCGCTGGCGCAAACACCGATGCCGTGGCGGACTACGCCTTCGCGCTGATGATGGCCGCCGCGCGCAGGGTCATCCCCATCGACAGAGCCTGCCACAACCGGGACTGGTCGAAGCAGTCCGCCCTTGACGTGTACGGCGCGCGGCTTGGTATTATCGGCTTCGGCGCGATAGGCAGGGGCGTGGCGGCGCGCGGCGCGGCAGGGTTCAACATGCGGGTGCTTGCGCACGACACGGTGTGGGACGCGCCCTTCGCGGCGAAGTACGGAGTAACACGCGCTACGCCCGACGAGATCTACAAGACCTGCGACTTTATCTCGCTGCATCTGCCGCTTACGGATAAGACGCGCGGCATGGTCAGCCACAGGCAGTTCGAGATGATGAAGCCCACTGCGGTGCTGGTGAACACGGCACGCGGCGGCGTGGTGGACGAAACCGCCCTTGTGGACGCGCTTCGGCGCAAGCTGATCTACGGCGCGGGGCTGGACGTGTTCGAGCAGGAGCCTCCGGAGCTGGAGCCTCTCTACGGTCTCGACAACCTGGTGATGGGAAGCCACACCGCCGCGTCCACCACCGGCGCGACGCGCAACATGGGCATTATGGCCGCACAGAACATTATTCAAACCTTGGAGGATAACGCGTTATGAACAGGTTGAATCCACGGATCATGCGCCTGGTGCTGCCGGCGGTTATCGCGATAACCGTCGTAGTGCTGGTGAACTTCTACCTGAGATCGGAGGACGCCACGGAGATAGGCTTCCTTGGCGGCGACTATTCTGCCTTTATCGGCACAACCCTGCTGTTCGTAATATTTATCGCCTTTGTGCAGATCATGCTGCGCAGGGGCAGCCGCGGGCGGTACGACAAAATGAACGCCTACTTGCAAGCGGAGCGCAAGGCAAACCTTTCGCGCAAGCGCGACATGGGCGCGTCCTTTGTCATCGCCGCGAACTTCCCGGAAGATGCGTGTACCGACGGCGACTCAAAGCTATCGCAGTTGCAGGATAAGGCACGCGCCGCGTCACAGCAGAAAATGATGAAGCTCAACATGTCCAACATCGAGATCAAGCAGTCCTTCGGCCCGCAGAATCTGGACAACGTAGCCCTTGGCGAAGCCAACTTCAACAAATATGTGCAGACGCTGACGGAATGGGCGGACGAACTGCAAGCCCGCGGCAATAACGAAGCCGCCTGCGCGGTGCTTCAAGAAGCCGTGAACGTGGGCGCGGACACAAGCAAGGTCTACATGGCCTTGGCCGGGCTGTACCACGCGGAGCGGCGCACACCCGAGCTTACCGCCCTGCGCGACAAGGCGCACGACCCGGAGTTCCTGCCGGGCGACAGCATCACAAGATCCAAAATCCAAACGTTTATCGAGGACTTGCTGTGATAGAATCGGCCACAAACCGGAACAGCCCGCCGGCGTATTCGCCGCTTACTCTGGCGTATATCGGCGACGCGGTGTTCGAGCTGTTGGCGCGGACATATGTGCTGCGCAAGCACGGCAACACCCAAACCGCAAAGCTGCACAAGAAAACGGCGGCAATCGTAAACGCCGCGGCGCAGAGCCGCGCGTACTTCCTGCTGCAAGAGTTTCTGCGCGAGGACGAAATGGACGTGCTAAAGCGCGGACGCAACGCGAGATCCTACACCACGGCCAAGAACGCCTCTGTGTCAGACTACAGGCACGCCACAGGGGTTGAGGCATTGATAGGCTATTTATACGTAACGGGACAACACCGGAGAATCGAAGAATTATTCGAGATGATGACAGGAGACGACCATGGCGTTTAAGAAGGCATACAGCAGCGGAAAGAGCGGCGGAAAACCGCCGGCACGCACAGAGCGCGGCAAGGCTCGGGGCGGCAGGAGCTTCGGGGGCGGTTCGCGAGACGGCGCAAGGAGCGACGGCACACGCGGCGAGGTTACGCGGGAGCAAGTACGGAGCGGCAGACAGCCGCAGGGCAAGCCCCGGCCGTCCGGGCCGTCGAAGGACAGGCCGCACGCCAAACCATTCGGCAAACCCGAACGTGCCGACAGAGCTT
>WRAA01000188.1 GCA_009780445.1 Defluviitaleaceae bacterium | reverse complement strand
TTACCATGAACGGAGGCACAATTTCCAATAATACTTCTCAAATTAGGGGCGGCGGCGTAAATGTCGGCGCGGACACAAATTTTGTCATGAGCGGCGGTACAATCTACGACAATACCGCACGATACGGCGGAGGAGCTTTTAACGGCGGCACTTTCACCATGAGCGGCAACGCAAACATTTCCGGCAATACTGCCGCCTGGGGCGGCGGTGTGCGTAACGATAACGCAACATTTACGATGAACGGCGGCACGATTTCTAACAACGATGCAATTAGAGTATTTCCAACGTCAGGTCCCGATACAGGAGGTTTCGGCGGAGGCGTAAGTAATTTTAACAGCACATTCACCATGAACGACGGCATAATTTCCTATAACAACGCAATCTCCGCCGACCCTGATGTACCTTCTCAGGGTGGCGCGGTGTCTAACCACGGCAATAGCGACATATTCAACATGAACGGAGGAATAATTTCCGGCAACACTGCTGTCCAAGGTGGAGGAGTGGCTGCCGGACAAATATTCAACATGAGCGGCGGCAGGATTTTCGGTAATACCGCGGATGAAGTAGGTGATGGTGTATTCAACGCCAGTTTGGAAGCTATCATCACTCATACTGGCGGAATAATAGCTGACAGTGTACATGGCTTTACAGTAGGGACTCATGTAGCCGAAGTAGAGGTCACTACACAGCCCTTATTGAGCTACATTCCTGGCGGCACTCTTGATTTAAGCGGATTGACAGTAACATTGACTATGGGTAATGCCTCTACTCAAGCTACGGTCTTTGCTGACTTCACCGCGAACGATCTTACGGCAGACCCCGCACACGGCACTGTGTTGACAATAGCCGCGCATAACGGTAACCCCATAGTTATTACACATGGTGCAAGCGGTCAAACGGCAAGCACGAACAACATCACTGTGGCAGCCCCTACGGCTCCGGCAATCCCGGCAACCCCAACCACTCCGGCCCATGGAATCAGCGCGCCAAGCCCCAGGCCCGGCACCCCGGCCTTCATCCTCCACGAAGCAATGGCTGCCGCAAGGCGCGCCGTAAGCGAGGTTGCGGCTACGGCGTCCAACTATACCACGGCGGAATCAATACTTGGCGCGGTTCGTGCTGTTATGCCGCAAGGCGCTGCGGCCGACTGGTCGTCCGGCACGCAATTTGCGTTGGTGCCCGCCACGGTCGGTCAAGATGGAAGCATCTCGGGGCTGCTTATTATTTCGGCCGGGCCGTACAGTTCAGCAATCCCGCTGAATATCACTATCCCGGCGCCGGGCGCAGCCGGCACGGCCGCAAACACATTTTTCCTGCAATTGGATTCTTTCGTTATCACAGACCAAGGCGGCAACGCAGTAATCACAATGGATGTGTTGCCGGTCATACAAGACGAGCGCACTCTGATCCCAGTGCGGTTCATTTCCGGAGCCCTTGGCGCGAACGTAGGCTGGAACGCGGACACCCGCCAAGTCACACTGACCCAAGACGGCCAACGCCTCACATTCGTTATCGGCCAAACCGCCCCCGGTATGGACGTACCCGCGCAGATCATAGGCGACCGCACGATGGTTCCCCTGCGTTTTATATCGGAATTCTTTGGCGCAACGGTAATATGGCACGAAACCGAACGCCTTATCGAAATCACAAGATAAAGTCACTAAAGTAATCGCTGATTAACCGTAGTTGAACCGAAATTTCACGGCAAGAAATGGCGACATTAGGCCATTTCTTGCCGTGAATCAGCGGTTACTAAACTTTAATTCGAGCCAAAAATTTGCGAACCTCGCAGGCATTAGATCGGGGTTTCCACAAAACTTTGGCTCTTTTTCAGTTGGAACGACTATAGTAAAATTCATGCAAACTTCATGAAAGCGTGGTATACTTACGTATAGTTAACCACACGAACCTATTATTTACGTGTGACATAAGAGGGCTCTATGGACATACAGATCTTGGTGGTCGAAGATAACGAACACATACGAGAAATGATAAAGACATACCTGCAAGAAGCCGGCTATGCTGTGGACGTTTGCGCGGATGGCGCGCTGGCGCTGGAGAAACTTTACGACAAAACGTACCACCTCATCATCCTAGACATAATGCTGCCCGGCATGAACGGCCACGAGCTGCTGCGCGAGCAACGCAAGCTGGGCGACACGCCCGCCTTGATGATAACAGCGCTGACCGACGACGATAGCCAGATCAGAGCTTTCGCCAACCAAGCTGACGACTATGTTACAAAGCCATTTAACATACAGCTGCTGGTTATGCGCGCCGAGGCGCTGCTGCGGCGTAGCGGCGCGCTAAGCAAGGAAGTGCGCCATGGGAAGCTGGCGCTGTATCCCGAGGTGCTGCGTGTGGAATACGACGGCGCGTCTGTCACACTTACGCGCAAAGAGTTCGAGATACTTATGCTGCTGGTGCAAAACAAGGGGCGCACTCTATCTCCCGCGACGATACTATCCCGCGTGTGGGGCTACGACTTCGATTGCGACGAATCCACCGTATGGACGCACATGAAGAACCTGCGCCACAAACTGCCGGAAAACATTATCAAGACCGTGCGCGGAGCTGGATATTGCTTGGAGGTAACATGAAAGGTATATTCGCGAAAGTATTTATATATACAATGCTGCTGATTGTGCTGGTTGTTGGTGTGACTGCGGCGATGTTCGCGCAGCAGATCATGTCTTTTTACAATACGGCGCAGCTCAGGCAGATTAGCGCCAGCTTTCAAGAGCTTATAGACGAGCTGAATATGGCGCACCGGCGGGATTATGTGCGTATAGCGCGCGAGTTTTCCGAGCGCAACCAATCTTACAGCTTTGTGATGCAAGACTCTCGCGGGCGTGTTGTATTTGCGTCGGTTAATATCATGGATTTTGTAGATCAGCAGAGCCAACGTCTTAACATAATGCTGTCGGCCGGCAGAGGTTATACGATTTCGGCGTCAGTGTCGCCATTTGCCGACGAAGATCTGTCGCAGCTTATAAGCACACTCTTTGTAGGCGCCTTTGTGCTTATCACTCTTTGCATAGTGGCGGCGGCCCAGTTCGCGCGGCAAATGACACAGCCTATCAAGCTGCTGGTGGCCGACGCCGTGGCAATGTCGCGGCTTGAGCCGGTGTCGCAGCCGGAGCCCCGCAGCGACGAAATTGGCACTCTTTCGCAGATAGTCCACGAAATGTACGGCAAGCTCAAGGACAATATCGCCGATCTGGAGGAAGAAAAGGACGCGCAGCGATATTTCTTTGCGGCGGCATCGCATGAGCTTAAAACGCCGATTGCCGCTACTAGCGCGCTGCTACAGGGTATGCTGGACAACATAGGCGACTATCAAGACCACCCAAAATATCTGTGGGAATGCCTCAAGATGGCCAATGAGCAGAACAAGATCATCAACGAGATACTAGAGATCGTAAAACTAACCGACGGAAAGATCGCGCCCAGCTTCGAAGCTGTAGACCTGCGCGCGCTTACAGATGATATATTACCGCGTTATCAGACACTTGTAGACAAGAAGGAGCTGACGCTTCACGTGCAGATCCCGGATGGGATAAGGTGTACGGCAGATGTGGCGATGCTTGGCCGCGCTCTTTCAAACGTAATAATAAACGCAGTGCAAAATACTCCGGAACAGGGTGAAATACGTATCTGCGCAGAACCCACAGGCGAATGTATCCGTTTGTATGTGCTAAATACCGGCGCGCGTATCGACGAAGATGTGCTGCCCAAGCTCTTCGACCCATTTTTCCGCGTTGATACGGCTCGCACCCAAAGCGGGCGCAGCGGCCTTGGGCTTACGATTGTCGCCAAGACACTGGAATGTATGGGGTGTGCCTTTGGCCTTGAAAACGCCGACGACGGGGTAATGTTTTGGGTAGACATGCAGGCGTAGTGTAACCTGAGTTCGACGAAGTCGAACCGCACGCGCAAGCGGGCGAAATCGCTAATCGATTTTCAGATTATGAGGATATTTTCGCGCGTTCTTTGTGCGAAAATGTCCGAATTTATAGAAAGTTCGGTGAACGCTTTTTATTCATCGAACTTACGTTAATGCAACCTGAGTTCGACGAACAAAATGCCGTAATCACGGAACTCCAATGCCGTCATCCCGGGATGACGCTGTGTGCCGGTGGCACACGTTTAGCGTCCGCAGCGCCAGCGGAGGCGACCGCTGTATTCCGGCATCACACGCCCAACGTCAATAACTCCAATGTTTTAGCAACATGTTGTCTGTCG
>WRAA01000187.1 GCA_009780445.1 Defluviitaleaceae bacterium | reverse complement strand
TGCCGAAATCCCGCGTCAGCTCCTCCTTGCGAACCACTTCGGGTTCGCGGCGTCGTCACTTCCTTGTCTTTCGACAAAAATCCTCGCGAATGCACATCAAATTTAGCATTGGCGAAGCACTAGGTACACCCACCCTTATAATAAAGGAGAACGCTATGATTCAGATTAAGCACATCAGGATTGACGACAGGCTAATCCACGGGCAGATCATTACCGCATGGATTAGCGACGCGCAGTGCGACACGATAATAGTGGCAGACGACAAAAGCGCCGCCGATTCGCTGTCGCAAACCCTATTCAGGATGGCTGTGCCCAACAACATCTCCCTGGAGATAGCGACTCAACAACAAGCGGCAGAGCTGATTAAAGACGAAGAAAAAACAGGCAGCGCGCTCCTGATTGTAAGGGGAGTAAGGGAGTTGCGCGAACTCTTGGAGCACGGCGTGTCCGTAACGAGCGTCAACGTCGGCAATATCAGCCAGCACCCAACAAGAAAGAAATTCTCCAAGTCTATCTGGTTGGATGAAAGCGAGATAACGCTTCTGCAAGAGCTGGGTTCCAGGGGCATAGAGATGGAAGTACGGGTAGTGCCCGGTGACAAGAAAGTAAATATTTTGGAGATGATTAAAGCATGAAACAAGTCATTGTCGTAGGGCACGGGGGCTTTCCCGGCGGGTTGCAAAGTGCCGCCGAAATGATTTTAGGAAAAAGGGACAACGTTCATTATGTGGGGATGACGGAAGAAATGGGCGTACATGGCTTTACACAGGCGCTTTCCAAAATTCTGGAATCCATAAGCGGGGGCGAAGTTGTGGTGCTTGCGGATATCTTGGGCGGCTCACCGCTTAACAACACGGCCGCTTGCCTTAACGAAAGAGGGATTTTGGAAAAAAGCATGATCTTCACCGGTGCCAACCTTCCGTCGCTTATATTTGTGATATCAAGCCTGGACGACTACACCATGGGCGAGCTGAAAGAGCAGACATTACTGGAGCAGGCAAACTTCTTCTCGTTTATAAGGCTATAATACAAATCTTATATTTAGGAGGCGACTATGATTCAAGCATTATTGGTGGGGTTGTGGGTTACTTGGGCTATTATCGACGAGCAAACCCTGCAGCTTCAAACCACAAGACCGATTATCACCGGCACCGTAGTCGGTATAATCATGGGCGACCCGCTTATGGGTCTGCTGGTTGGCGCAACGGTAGAGCTGATGTTTTTGGCCGTGGTTTTTGTCGGCACAGCCGTGCCGCCGGATCCCACGCTTAGTGCCGCCATCGCCACCGCTCTGGCCATAGCCACGGGCGCCGGCATCGAGGTCGCCATAGCCACGGCCATTCCCGTCGCGCTTATCGGACAGGCCGTAACCACCCTTCAGTTCTCTGTTGTAAACGTCTTCTTTATGCACCAAGGCGATAAAGCCGCCGCCGCCGGAAACAGCAAGAGGCTTATGCTGCACAACGTGCTGCCGTTGGCCATGAACGCTTTGTTTTACGGCTTGCCCGCCTTTCTTGCGGTTTACTACGGTCCGCAGTTTGTGCTGCCCATCATCGAAGCCATACCCGAGCGTGTCATCCAAGGCTTGGCCGTTGGCGGCGGCATGATTGGCGCCGTCGGCTTCGCGCTGCTGCTTAAATCCATCAAGGCTACGCATCTGTGGCCGTACTTCCTGGTTGGGTTTGTAGCCATGGTATATCTGAACCTTAATCTGCTTGGCATAGGCCTTGTTGCGGTAACCGCCGCCAGCCTTCACGCCATCCTAAGCAGAAGCAAGTCTCCAGAAAAATCGTAGGGGGGTCAGTAGCATGAAGAGAGAAAAGTTGACTAACAAAGACCTGTGGAAGATTTTCAGAAGGCAAATATTTATCCGCAGCTGCCTAAACTTTGAAAGGCACCAGGCTCTTGGCTTCGCCAACGCAATGAGTCCCGTGTTTGACAAATATTACCAAGGTCAAGAAAAAGTGGACGCGATGGAAAGACACATGCAGTTGTTTCTGACACAGCCCATGGTTTCTGCCATACCTGTGGGCGTTGCCGCCGCAATGGAAGAAAGCATAGCCCTTGAAGGCAACGTAGAGCCGGACAGCGTCAACGCCGTTAAGTCGGCTCTTATGGGCCCGCTGGCGGCGCTTGGAGACAGCCTGATAAACGGAACGGCTCGCCCGTTGCTGGCCGGTATCGCGGTTGGTCTTGCTTTGCAGGGGAACATCCTGGGGCCCATACTGTTTTTTATCGGCATGTCTATCATCACGCTGGGCGTGCGCTACTACGGTGTCTTCCGGGGCTACAAGTACGGCGTAAATATCGTCGGAGACCTTCAAAAAAGCGGCTTGATAAACAAAATCACCGACTTGGCGGCGGTGGCGGCCTTTGTTATCATCGGCGGTTTTGTGCCGGCCGTTGTTTCGCTAAACCTCAGCTGGAGCTATGTTGTAGACGCCTATACCACCATAAGCCTCCAGGACGCTCTGGACGGGCTGATACCGGGTCTGTTGCCGGTGGCTGTAACAATGCTGATGTACTTCCTGCTTACAAAGAAAAAAGCCAACCCGATAATGCTCATGATGCTGCTTATGGCCATCGGAATCGTGGGCGTATATGCCGGGATACTGTAGAGGAGAGACTTTATTAATGAAAATGATTGACTATCACGTACACATGGGCAAGTCCAGCTCGGGTCATATGGCCACACCGGACGACCTTGTAGCCTATCTTGACGAATACGGCATAGAGTGTGCTGGGGTGTCTATCTTAAACGGGGTAGACACCCAAGAGCAAAACAACGCCGTTTTCGAAGCCTGCCTAAAGTACCCGGACCGCATCTTTGGCCACGCGTACATCAATCCGAGAGACCCAAAGGCCATAGACGAAGTACATAGGTGCCTGGGCGAGTTTAAGATGGAAAGCGTACAGCTGCATTCCTGGAAGCACGGTTATTACCCGGAAAACACGCCCGCGCTGGACAAAATACTGGACGTTATAGAAACATATGGGGTGCCCGTTCTGCTTCATACGGGTACGGCGCCCCTGTCATTACCGCAGCAATGGGCCATATACGCCGAGCGTCACCCCGGCATTAACTTTGTGTTTGAACACCTGGGGTACATCGACTACGGCTATTCCTGTGTGGACTGCGCGCGCCGGTTTGACAACATATATGTCGAGACATCGGGCCAGGTTGAAGTACCGGTGCTGCTTAAGGCGTATGAAGAGCTGGGTCCAGATCGCATTATTTTTGGCACAGACTGGCCGTACAAGTATCCCAAGAGCGAGATAGTCCGCTTCGAGGTTCTCCCCCTGTCCGATTCCGACAAGGAAAAAATATTCTATTCAAACGCGATAAAGCTGTTGAAGCGGTAGTAAAACGGGGGATAATCGTGAAGAATGATTCTGGCCTGAAGTTGCAAAGCGGAAAGTGTGTCATCGGGATGGTGCATCTACAAGCCCTGCCCACCGCGCCTATGTATAAGGAGCCGTACAGCAACATCTTTGCGCGCGCCAGGGAAGATCTGCTGGCCTTGCAGGATGGCGGAGCCGACGCCGCAATTATCGAAAACTTCCACGACACGCCGTACTGCACCGACTGCGGCGCGGAAACGCTGGTGGCCATGGCAAACATTGTAACCAGACTGCGGGAAGTTGCCACGCTCCCGCTGGGTGTGAACATCCAATTTGGCTGCGGCAGGGAAGAGATTGCGGTTGCGACGCTGTGCGGTGCCGACTTTATACGCTGCGAGACCTTTGCCGAAAGCAGGGGCGGCAGCTTTGGCGCGGCACCCGCCGCCGCCGCCGCCGTAATGCGCGCAAAAAAGCAGCTAAACTCCGGCTGCATGATCCTTGCCGATGTAAACGTAAAACATTCGTTCCCCGTATATTCGGGGCAAAATATCGACGCAAGCATACAGGAATCTATGGATCTGGGTGCCGATGCCGTTGTTGTTACCGGGCTTATCACGGGCAAAAGCCCGGAACTGGGCGACATTAAGTCACTTAAAGATAAGTTCCCCCATGTGCCTGTCATAATAGGCAGTGGCGTAAAGAGCGAAAACATCAAGGACTTTCTGCGCCATTCCCAAGGTGTTATTGTCGGCACATCTTTAAAAAACAGCGGCGGACACGTCGATATCGGCAAGGTACGGGAGCTGATGGCAGCCGCGCGACTCTAGGGCGTGTTTGAAAACCCCATTTCGGCGCATTTTCGGCAAATTTTCCGCCGTGCGTCGTCAGCTTTTTCCTACGCTGACGCTCCGGATGCTAGACGTGTGCCACCGGCACACAGCATTC
>WRAA01000186.1 GCA_009780445.1 Defluviitaleaceae bacterium | reverse complement strand
GTTTTGTCGCATTATACCATAATCTGGAGATTGTGCAAAGTGCCTATTTTCAAACACGCCCTAGCCCGGCAAAAAATTATGCTCGAAAATTCGCCGAAAGCGGGTTTTCAAACACGCCCTAGTGACTGACCCTAAGGGATCGGAGATAACTCTCGATATCGGCCTTGGAGGCGTTGACGATACCTTGGGCTACGTTGTTCTTCGCGCCCCCGCGGCCGTTCAGCGCGGCGTTAAACTCCTTGGAGACCGCGGCGATGTTGGTGTCGGCGGACCCGGCGCAGATGGCGTACCTGAATGTGTCCGGGGTATCGTCGGAGCCGGAGAACACGAAGGCGACCTTGGCGCGGCCGGCGATCTGGCACGCGAAGCTTCGCATATCGTCCGCTTCGAGGCCGTTCTCGAAGATGTGGGCGACGGCGGTGCCTTGCTCGAAGCCTAAAGCCTTTAGCGCGAACATTTCGCCGCGCAGGGTGTGCAGCTGCTTCCTGGCTTCGCCAAGGCTTGCGGCAAGCTTTTCCACTGCCGCGCCGGCTTCAAGGGGTTTTACGGACAGCAGGGCGGAGATCTTGTGCGTGATGTCGTTCTTGCGCCTGTAGTCCTCCAGGGCTTCGCGGCCGCACAGGGCATAGACGCGCACGCCGCCCTTGTAGCGTTCGAAGGAGAGAACCTTCACCACGCCGACTTCGCCGCTTTGGCGCACATGAAGCCCGGCGCAGGCACAGGCGTCATACTCCGGCACGCTTACGATGCGCACACTGCCTGTGAGCGCCTTCTTGCTGCGGTAGTCCATCTCCAGCAGCGTAGGCTCCGCGCTGTCGTAGAACTTGGTGGAGAGGGATATGTTTGCGTACACAGAGGTGTTGGCAAGCTCTTCGATGTGCAGAAGCTCTTCGCGCGAAAGCTCTCCGCTAAAGTCCATGGTCATGTTGTGTTCGCCAAGGTGGAAGCCCACGTTGTCGTAGCCGTGTAGCTTCCTTACTATGCCGGAGAGGATGTGCTCGCCGGTGTGGTTCTGCATGAAGGAGTAGCGTCTGGCGAAGTCGATCTTCCCGTCTATGGCTGTGCCCGCGGCGATAGGTTCTTCGGCGATGTGGACAATGCCCCGCGGGGTTGTGCGGCAGTCAAGCACGCGCACATTGTTTATTAAGCCCGTGTCGCCCGGCTGGCCGCCGCCCTCCGGGTAGAAGCAGGTCCTGTCCAGCACAACGTGGTGGTGTTCGCCGACCTCTTCGCAGGCCAGCACAACGGCCGAAAACTCGGACTGATACGCGTCTTGATAGTACAGTTTTTCAGTTCTGAACATGTGGCAATCTCCTCCCAATCTGTTGAAAATTCTATAACATATCCCGTTCTGTGTCAATACAGCAGTTCCGGCTTTAACCGGAGCAGCTACAGAGCAGACGGTTTTTTTTGTTGTAAAATCTTCTTGACAACGCCGGGTGTTTGTGATTAAATGTTATTGTTTAGTAGAACTAAACTCGGAGTTTATTTTAAGTAAGTTGTGGTACGGTGAACTGTTAACAGTTCACCGGATTTGGAGGAAGCATGAAGATTGGCGAAAGAATCAAGCAGCTTCGCATACAGATGAACCTTACGCAGGAAGAGCTGGCAAACCGCTCGGAGCTTAGCAAGGGCTTTATATCGCAGGTGGAGAGAGACCTCAATTCGCCCAGCATCTCGACCTTGATGGACATTCTGGAGTGCCTTGGCACAAACCTGAAGGACTTCTTCAACGAGGACGTGACGGAGAAGGTGGTATTTGGCGACGAGGACATATTCGTGCAGGACAACGAAGAGCTGAACCACACCATTAACTGGATCATCCCAAACGCGCAGAAGAACAGGATGGAACCCATCATCATCAAGCTGCAGGAGCATGGCAAGTCCAATGTGTACAACGCCCACGAAGGCGAGGTGTTCGGCTATGTCCTGCGCGGCAGCATCAACCTGTGCATCGGCAATAAGAGTCTGAAAGCCCGCTGCGGCGAAAGCTTCTACTACAAGGCAAACTCGTCGCACTACGTGCAGAACATTGATAAGAAGGAATCGGTCGTGCTGTGGGTCTCGACACCGCCGAATTTCTAGTACAGGGGGCGTGCCGTGGATAATCACCTGATAGAGCTGGTAAAGGTACACAAGACGTTCGACGACGATACGGTTCTGCACAGCATAGACCTCTACATCAGGAAGAAGGAGTTCCTGACCCTGCTTGGCCCCAGCGGATGCGGCAAGACGACGACTCTGCGCATAATATCCGGGTTCGAGACGGCCACAAGCGGAACCCTGCTCTTCGACGGCGAGGACATCTCCAGGATACCGCCGCACAAGCGCAACATAAACACGGTGTTCCAGAGCTATGCCCTGTTTCCGCACATGGATGTCTACGAGAACATAGCCTTCGGGCTGAAGATAAAGAAGGAGAAACCCGCCGCGATCAAGGAGAAGGTGTCGAAGATGCTGGATCTTGTGAACCTTTCGGGCTTCGAGGGGCGCAGCATAAAGTCTCTCAGCGGAGGCCAGCAGCAGCGTATTGCCATCGCGCGCGCCCTGGTAAACGAGCCAAAGGTGCTGCTGCTGGACGAACCGCTCGGTGCGCTGGATCTCAAGCTGCGCAAGGAAATGCAGGCGGAGCTGAAGAACATGCAGCGCAAGCTGGGCATCACCTTTGTGTATGTGACGCACGACCAGGAAGAGGCTCTGACCATGAGCGACACCCTGGTGGTGATGGACAGGGGCAGGATACTGCAAATAGGCGCGCCGGAGGACATCTACAACGAGCCTAAGAACGCCTTCGTGGCCAACTTCATCGGCGTAAGCAACATAATTACCGGCACCATGGACGAGGACTATAAAGTCTGCTTCCTGCAGAACTGCTTCCGCTGTGTGGACAAAATGCCGAACAGCGGTGAAGTAGACGTGGTAATTCGCCCGGAGGATATCGACATCACGCAGACGTGCGAGGCCGGCCCAAACTCCTTCTCCGGCGAAGTGACGGACGTGACCTTCTTCGGCGTCCATTACGAAATGCAGGTCATCGCGCAAGGTACGCTGTGGAAGGTTCACTCCACCGCGATGTTCCCCAAGGGTGAGAAAGTAGTGCTGACCATACCGGACAACGCAATACACATCATGGCGAAGGAGAAAGCCCATGAAGAGTAAGGCTCTGGCCTACCCATACATCATATGGATGATCATATTCACGGTTGTTCCGATATTACTGATTGTTCATTATAGTTTTACCGTGACGGCGGGTGGGGTGACAAGCTTTACATTCGGCAACATCATACGCTTCTTCGATTCGCTGTACTTGACGATCCTCTGGAGATCCATAGTGCTGGCGGTGCAGGCCACTGCCATATGCCTGCTGCTGGGTTATCCCGTGGCCTACATCCTTGCGCAGAGGGAGTTCCGCGACAGGAACATGCTGATCTTCCTGTTCGTAGTGCCGATGTGGATGAACTTCCTGATACGCACCTATGCCTGGCTGGTGATACTCGGCAACAACGGCGTGCTTAATACGGTTCTGCGCTTTTTTGGTCTGCCGACGGTGCAGCTGCTGTTTACCGACGGCGCGGTGTTGCTCGGCCTGGTCTACACCTTCCTGCCCTTCATGATCCTGCCGGTATACGTCAGCATACAGAAGATAGACCAGAGCCTTGTGGAAGGCGCGCAGGATCTGGGCGCAAACGGCTTCAACGTGTTCCGGCGCATAATACTTCCGCTTAGCCTGCCCGGCGTGGTGTCCGGGCTGATAATGGTGTTCATGCCGGCCGTGGCCACGTTTGTTGTGTCGAACCTGCTTGGCGGCGGGCAGTTCATGCTTATCGGCAACTTGATCGAGCAGCAGTTCCTGCTGGTGGGCAACTGGCACTTCGGTTCGGCTCTTGCGCTCATCCTGATGATCTTGATTGTGCTGTGCAACGTGCTTCTGTCATTCATCAGCAAGGATACAAAGGAGGACGCGTTATGAAGCTCCGCGGGATCTACCTCGCGCTTATCCTCACGTTCCTGTACGCCCCGATATTCGTGCTGATGCTGTTCTCGTTTAACGAATCACGCACGATGGGCACCTGGGGCGGCTTCACGCTGAACTGGTACGTCGCGCTGTTTAACGACCGCAACATCGCCCAAGCACTGTACAACACCGTCACGATCGGCCTGTTGTCCGCGACAATCGCGGTGGTCATCGGCACCCTGGCGGCCGTGGGCATCAACAACATGCGCAGAAAGACGAAGAAGATCGTCCTTGGCCTGTCCAGCATACCCGTGGCAAACCCCGATATCGTGACGGGTGTGTCGCTGCTGATCCTGTACCTTAGCGTGTTCC
>WRAA01000185.1 GCA_009780445.1 Defluviitaleaceae bacterium | reverse complement strand
GAACACGTTGATTAAGACCCGGACGGTCGATGGTACTTGGCGGGTAACTGCCCGGGAGAGTAGATGGTTGCCAGATCTTGTATTGTTTAATCGGGGTGTAGCGTAGTTTGGCTAGCGCGCCTGATTTGGGATCAGGAGGTCGCAGGTTCGAATCCTGTCACCCCGACTATGACTAGGCCAAGGCTATGCAAGCTCCATGATATACCGGTAATTATTCCTCGATAGCTCAGCGGTAGAGCATTCGGCTGTTAACCGAAGGGTCCTTGGTTCGAATCCAAGTCGGGGAGTTTTTTTATTTGCGAAACAATGTTCTAGCGTAAGACCTTGCCGCATAAGATTAAACTAGCTTGTCAAATCTGTGCACAGGGGAGGCTATATGTTCAGCAAATCTAGGGACACCGTTTTAAACGAGACAAACATTACCACGCAGACAGTCATTGCGGAGGGTATAACGATCAAGGGCAATGTCATCTGTGGATCGGGCAGCGTGAGTGTGGGCGGCGTATTTTTTGGCGAGATCGACATCGACGGATTTCTGATTATAACCGAGAGCGGAAATGTCCGCGGGTCTGTGAGGGCGGCCAACGTACATATATACGGCACGCTGGAAGGTGACGTTTCGGCGATTGCGACGGTGCGCATCTTTAACGGCGGCAAGATCTGCGGCGACGTATCCTGCGCCTCGTTTGTTGTGGACGAAGGTGCGGCCTTTGGCGGACGCTGTAACATGGGTGAGGACGAGCATAACCCGCCGCAGAGGCTCTCGCGCTATGACCGCCAGGATCGTTACGAACCGATTGATCCGGAGCCGCTCAGCGTTTCCGTCGCAAACTGATCGCACGTCTACATGCCCTCGTGTTGCAGGTATCGCCGGAGGTTTGCGTTTTCGGGAGAGGACAAGATTTTCTCCGCGGCTCCGTGCGCGTCCACGCTCCCGTTATACATGAAGTAGATGTAGCTGCACAGGCGTTTGATGTTGGACAGCTGGTGGCTGATGATCACCCAGGTCGTGGGGTGTGTCGTTTGTCTGTGAAGGATGTAGTTTTCGAATTTGGCGACGCTTTCGATGTCCATGTTGGAGAACGCTTCGTCGATGAAGATCAGCTTGGGCGAAAATATGAGCGCACGCACCAAGGCCAGCTTCTGCTGCTGGCCGCCGGATAGGCCGGGGGCGTAGGCTTCGCGGTGGCCAGCAAGCTCCGCAAGCTCGAGATAGTGGTCAAGCTCGCCATTGTGTGGGGTTATGCCGCGAAGCTTCAGCGGATAGACCAAGTTGTTTACGACGGTATCGTTCAGGATGTAGGGTTTTCGGAACACCATGGTGATGTCGCGCGGCGTCAGCCCTTCGTAGTCCAAGCTTCCGCTGTCGGGCGGGGTCAGCCCGGCCAAGAGCTTCATTGCGGTGGTCTTGCCGCAGCCGTTCTGGCCGATGATGCCGTAGACGCGGCCGGGTCGGATCTCCATGCTCTCGATATTCAGCGCGAAATGTTCGTAATTCTTGCGTAAGTTAGAAATTTTCATCGGTGCGCTGCTCCCTTCTCCGCAGAAAGTCAGTGGTCATCGTTACCGAAAAGGCAATGAGCATCAGCACTGCGCCAAGGTAGATGGCCTGGTTGATCTCGCCCTGGTTGCGGAGCATGGATATTGACGTGGTCATCGTGCGTGTGTGGAAGCGGATGTTGCCGCCCACGATCATGATCGCGCCGACTTCGCTCATGGCGCGGCCGAAGCCCGTCACTACGGCGAAGTAAATTTCGTTGCTAAGCTCGCGGGCGGTCAGCACATGGGTCTGCCGGCTGTTCGCGCCCATCGTTTGCGCGAAGGCGCGTATGCGGCCGGCGTTCCTGCTTGCGGCGGTGTAGACCATTCCGCAGATGATGGGCGTGAGCAGCAGAACCTGAGCCACCACCATCGCCTCGAACGTAAACAGCAGACCCAAGAAGCCCAGCGGCCCCCTCCGCATAAGCAGGAGGTACACCACCAGCCCGATAACAACCGGCGGGGAGGCCATGAGAGTTCGGTTAAGCGCGACCACAAACCGCTTGCCGGCAAAGTCGGACCGCTCCAGCAGCAGCCCCGCGGGTATGCCCACCGCCGATGAAATAAACGTAGACAGCAGTGTCATGCGCAAGGTTAGCGTAATTACGCCGATAATTTCTGTGTCGTGCAATATATCAAGCATCTTCTGCACCTTTTAAAAGGGGCTGTCGCGTACCGTAGTGGTATTCGACAGCCCCTTGATATTTACTGTGGGTTCTTAGCCCTGCATGGCCTTGCTCACCTCTTCGGCGAAATTCTCTTCCTTCTTCTCGATGCCTTCGCCAGTTTCGTATCTTACGAAGTGTTTCACGCTTACGGGCGCACCCACTTCCTTGCCGACGGCCTCCAGGTACTTGGCGACGGAGAGTTCCCCGTCCTTGACATATTCCTGCTCAAGCAGGCAGAAGTCCATGAGAGCCTTTGTGAGGCGGCCTTCGACCATCTTCTCGACGATTTTTTCGGGCTTGCCCTCGTTGAGAGCCTGTTGCTTGAGGATCTCGCGCTCCTTGTCGATAAAGTCTTGGGGAACGTCACCGCGGTTTACGAACTTGGGGCTCATGGCGGCTATCTGCATGGCGAGGTTCTTGCCGGCTTCGACAACAGCGTCGCTTGCCTTGTCGCACACAAGCTCGATCAGCACGGCCACCCTGCCGCCGCCGTGGATGTACGGCACAACGGCACCGCCGCCCTGCTTTACGTATACCTGTTTGCGGCGGATGGACAAATTCTCGCCGATCACGGCGATCTTGTTGGTCAGAGCTTCCTTGATCGTGGCGTAGTCGCCGTTTATCCAGGGTTCTTCAACAAAGCTTTCCATGTCGCTGTCGGGAGACTTCATCGCAAGCTGGGCGACCTGCTCCACGAATGTGCGGAAGTCTTGATTCTTGCCTACGAAGTCGGTTTCGGAGTTGACCTCCACGATGGAGCCGCGCGCGCCGTCGTCCGACACAAATGCCATTACAAGGCCTTCCGCCGCGATACGCCCGCTCTTCTTGGCGGCCGCCGCCAAGCCCTTCTCGCGAAGGAACTCCATTGCCTTTTCGAGATCCCCCTCGGTTGCGGTGAGGGCGTTCTTGCAGTCTACCATGCCCGCGCCGGATTTCTCGCGCAGTTCTTTTACCATTGCTGCACTGATTGCCATATCGTTAGTCTCCTAATTTGTCTGAATGTGTGCTATAGAGACCTCTTGCTCCTCAAGAGGCATCATGCAGAAGCTTCGGGGGTTTCGGCGGCTTCGGCCGCGGGTGCTTCCGCTTCCTGTGCTTCGCCCATCTGCATACCCTGGCGCGATTCGATAACCGCGTCGGCCAGCCTTCCCGCGATAAGCTTCACGGCGCGGATAGCGTCGTCGTTGCCGGGGATAACGTGGTCAACCTCGTCCGGGTCGCAGTTGGTGTCCACTATTGCTACTATGGGAATGCCCAGTTTGCGGGCTTCAAGGATTGCGATGTGTTCCTTGCGCGTGTCTACGATGAAGAGTACGTCAGGGATGCGCTTCATGTTCTTGATTCCGCCGATGTTGCGCTCCAGCTTTTCCTTCTCCAGCATAAGTTTTGCCGTTTCCTTCTTAGGCAGGAGAGCGAAGGTGCCGTCTTCGTCCATTCTCTCGAGTTCTTTCAGCCTGTTTATGCGCGACTGCATTGTCTTGAAGTTGGTGAGCATACCGCCCAGCCAGCGTTCGTTAACATAGAACATGCCGCAGCGCGCCGCCTCTTCCTTGATAGATTCCTGCGCCTGCTTCTTGGTGCCGACGAAGAGCATCTGCCCGCCGTCCTTGACGATGTTGCTCACAGCCTTGTAAGCTTCGTCGATCTTGCGCACGGTCTTTTGCAGATCAATAATGTAGATGCCGTTTCTCTCGACAAAGATGTATTCGGCCATCTTTGGGTTCCAGCGGCGGGTCTGGTGTCCGAAGTGAACACCGGCCTCCAGCAGCTGTTTCATAGAAATTACGCTCATGTTGTACCTCCAGGGTTTTGTCCTCCGCGGCCTATCCTTATAAACCCCGAATGCGGCCGCGTGCGGTGTGCTTCGCGCGGCAAAAGGCACTCAAACGCCATCTTGCCAAGCAAAACTTCCTGCCATTATATCACACAAGATTTTGTTTGTAAATATCTAAATATAATGGTATGATATAGCGGGTGATGAAATTGGAATACATTGTGATGGATCTGGAATTCAACCAGCCCTTTGACTTTGGGGACGGAATCGGCGCGGAGGTTGTGCCGGAATGTCCCTTTGAAATTATGCAGGTGGGGCTGGTGAAGCTGGACGAAAACTTTGACATACGCG
>WRAA01000184.1 GCA_009780445.1 Defluviitaleaceae bacterium | reverse complement strand
CAGAGTGCCGGCAAGCTTGCCTTCGCCGAAGTTGGGGTGGTATACCGTGGCCTGTGCCAAGTGGCGCAGGGCTTCGTCAAAGCTTCCCGCGGCGATGAGCTTTCGCGCAAGGCCGATGCGCGCCTCCTTGTGTTGTGTGGGAACCTTGCCCTCGCCGCCCTCCCATGGGTGGAAGTTGCGGCTCATCAGCAGGTCTATGGCCTTCTCGAAGAGACCAAGGCCGTTCAGGATCTCGGCATAGGCCACGGAGAGGTCGTCCCGCGCGGCTACAAGGTCGATGTGCCGCTCCATCAAGGTTTGGATCTCGGCGAAGGGAACGCCCGTTTTCTTGAGAAGCTCATTGAGTTCGTAAAAGACGCGTGCGTCCTGCCGGTTCAGCGCAAAGGCGGTTTCAAGCGACTTGCGCGCCGCCGCGTAGTCCTGTCGCTTGTTTGCGTAGTAGAGCGACAGATTGCGGTGGACGGTGGGGAAGGTGGGAGCCAGAGCCGCGGCGGCGTTCCAAACGTCGCAAGCGTCGTCATACCGCTTCTTGTCGTAGAGGAAGCAGCCCAGGTAGTAGTGCGCCATCGCGTCGCGCGGGTGTAGGTTTGCCGCCATGCGCAGCACTTCGTATTCCTCGAGAGTGTTCGGGAAGCAGTAGTCCGCCGACGCGTTTGCGGCGGCGACCCACGCGGCCTGCGCGGACGGATCCCCCGACAGTTGTAGGCAGTACGCCAAGCAGTAGTGTACCATGGCGTAGTCCTCGCCGTCTTGCAAGTGCCGCCGCAGGATCTCGGCGGCATCGCCGTACAGCCCCAGCCGCACATATGTCCACGCCAGAGTAAGGCTGTTGTGCGCACTGCCGCGCAAGTGGCCGGCCAGCCCGTGGCCGCGCCTAGTGATCTTCTCAAGCTCCCGCGCCGCAACGAAGTCCATCGGGTCGAACTCCCGCGTCTCTTCAAGCAGGCGAACCGCATCGTCGGCGCGGTGTTGCAGACGCATGAGGATCGCGGCGGCGGCGCGCGCGCTGAAATTCTTGTAGTTCGCCCACATGGCCTCCTTGGCGAAGGTGAGGGCTTGGCTGAAATTTCCCCGCCGCGCGGAGATCTGCGAAAGCTTCAAGTAACCCTGGCTGCGCCACGCGTCGCACCAAATTGATTTGTAGTACGCGGCATAGGCCGCTTCGTCCATGCCTTGGTACTCCAGAGACTTGCCAAGGTTGTAGAAAACTTCGCCGTCGTAAGGGGTGGGGTTGTGGCGCGTGGCGGTGGCCTTTGCGGCCTCGAACAATTTTTGAGCCTCGGCGAACTGCCCGCGGCGCAGCAGAAGGTTTCCGTAGGCGTTGCCCAGGCGGATGTCTCCGGGGTCGCGCCTGAGGCCCTCGGCGTAGTATGGCTCGGGGTCGTAGGTGGCGTGGCGGTATTGCTCCAGATGCTGGCCGGCCAGCAGCAGAGCCTCGTTGTTCGGCAGGGTATGCGGCGCGGTGATGGCCTTGGCGGGGTCCGGCGCGGGCTGCAGCGCGGGCTGTGCGGGTGTGTAGCGCAAGGTCAACGCACCGGCGGCTGTGACCTCCAGCGTAAGCTCCCACTCCTTGGCCGCCGTGGCGATCACATGCTCGAATACATCATCGGGGGAGAGTGCCGTCTCCGTCTCGAAGAGAACTTCGCCGCCCCTTGACAGGCGCACAGCGGCATTGCCCAGCCGTCTGGGAGAGTACAGGCGTATCGTGGCCTTCCCGCCGGATACGTCAAGCCCCGCGGTGATGTCGATGTTGGCGCACTTGACCTCGCCCACACCCTTGTACGGCAGGAAGTACTGCGTAAAGTTTTTGCCGGAATGCGGCGCAAGCCAGGTGAAGTCGGGCTGGTTGTCGGTGAAAACGCCGGTCATCAGCTCTATGTACGGGCCGTCGTTGTCGGTGAGACGCTTATCCCAGGCCCGGCCGAATTCGCCGTTGCCCCAGGTCCACTGCTTCTTACCGGGGGAGATGTGGTGGTCCGCGATGTGCAGCACGCCCGCGCCCTTGCGGTGGTCGTAGCCGCCTACGAAGTCGTAGTCCGAATGGTAGGCCATGTAGCTTGTCGGCACGGGGATGTTCTTGTATCTCGAAATGTCCACTCCTTCGGAGTAGTCCGTTTTGTAGTATACTCCCGTGGCGATGGGGAAGTTCGACACGTCGCGCTTTCCGTGATCCATCACGGCATGAACATCCGGCGGGAAGATGGACTGGGTTTCGTCGTGAACCTCCACCGCGGGGTTTGCCCACCATAGGAAGGTCTGCGGGTGGTCCGTGGGGTTGTGGAGTTCGCAGGAGATCTCGATGGCCGCGACACCCGCGCGAAGGGTTATGCCCGTTGTCACCTTTGTGCCGTACATGCGGTCATACTCGCTTAGCCACACGGTCTTGCTGTCCGCCGCGGTGTCGTCAATGCGGTATTCCACAGGCCCGTAGGTGTTGGGTCTGTGATGCTGCGGCCAGTTGAACTCGATCCCGCCGGAGACCCACGGCCCGGCAAGCCCCACAAGGGCGGGCTTCATTACGCGGTTATAGTATACGAAGTCGTAGTTGTTGGTTTTGTCCAGCGCGCGGTAGATCCTGCCGCCGATCTCGGGCATAACCTGGATTTGCAGGAACTCGTTCTCCAGGAATACTATCAAGTAGGACTTGTCAGTGGGTACATCCGCGACCTTGTCGATGACCGGTATCGGGTAGACCTTGCCCGAACTACCCTGGTATACGCGCTTCTCCAGAAACATTGGGTTCTTCTCTCGCTGCCCTGCTTCATACGTCGGTATTGTGACCTGCTCGCTCCAAATTTTCACAGCATCGTTACCGGTACACATGCCATAAACAACTCCTCGTTAAGTAAGTATACATCAATTGTATGGCAGGCACCTTGTAAGAACCATATACTATTTTCGCAAAGAAATGGACTATATTATGCTGTATCACGATAAACCGGCTTGTTTTTCGCGAAAGATTGTGATACTATCTAATGATATAGCCATTCAACTTGAAAACACTCCAATCAAACTTGTCTTTTTGCGCAATTGCGTCGTCATTCGCTTCTAGCGTACCCTGTGGGCTGGTCGTTCGGCTAACGCCGAACTGCTCGCCCATGCAACCGGTGTACGCGTCGTCCCTCATTCCTAGCACTTACGCAAAAATCCTGCGTTTGTTTGGAGTGTTTTCAAGTTGAATGGCTATTAGGAAGGGTGGGGATCGTGATGCAAGTGACAAAGCATGAGTTTGGGCGTATCGGTTCGTCTGTGATATATGTTTACACCATGAGGAACGGCAACGGCATGGAGGTCTCGTTCATTAACTACGGCGGAAGGATCACCGGCATACGGACGCCGGACAAGGACGGGAATGTGGAGAATGTTGTGCTAAGCTACGACACGCCGGAGGAGTATGCGGCGGACAAGTATTACTTCGGCGCGATCTGCGGCCGTGTGGCCGGCAGGATCCGCGGAGGCAGCTTTGTGCTGGACAATGTGCGGTATGACGTGACCAAGAACGACGGCGAACACCAGATGCACGGCGGGCTGCACAACTTCAGCACCGCCGTGTGGCAGTGCGAGGTTTCGTGTACGGATGAAGAGGCTTGCGCGGTGCTGTCCTACCGGAGTGTTGACGGCGAAGAGGGTTTTCCCGGCACTGTGGACGCGCGGGCGGTTTACACGCTGAACGAGAAAAACGAGTTCACCGTGCGCTTCGAAGGTGTTTCGGACAAGGACACATTGCTGGACATGACGAGCCACGCCTACTTCAATCTCTGCGGCGACGCTAAGCGGGACATACTGGGGCACAGGCTGAGAATTGATTCCGCAAGGTATGCCGAGTCGGACGAGTGGATGCTGCCCACGGGCAGGCTGGAGCCGGCGGGGCAGTCGCCCTTTAACACACGGGGGAACGAGACTATCGGCGAGCAGTTCGCGAAGAAGCACCCGCAGCTGGAGGCGCAGGGCGGCTACAACCACCCCTTTGTGCTGGAGAGCAGCTTCAGCGAAGAGATCCGCCTGCAGGATCCCGTAAGCGGGCGGCAGCTTATCATCGAAACGGATTGCCCGGCCGTCGTCGTCTATACGGCGAACGCAAACCCGCCGCAAACGCGGCACTTTGCCATATGCCTGGAGGCGCAGGCCATCCCCGATGCGGCCAACCGGCCGCACTTCCCGCCGATAGTCCTGCGCAAGGGGGAGCGGTACTCCGCTACAATCAAGCATACCTTCGGACTTGTACACTAGACCTCTTTCGAAACTAGTACCTTGCCAATACTAAATCTGTGGGTATAGTCTGTACAACTTAATTCTCGCTTGATCTGTTGTAAATTGCCATTTTATCGGTGTGCGTTTGAGGTTGTATTCCGTTGTCCATGCTGT
>WRAA01000183.1 GCA_009780445.1 Defluviitaleaceae bacterium | reverse complement strand
TCGCCAGACTAGGAAGTGGCAAACGCCGCGAACCCGCAGTGGTTCGCAAGTTTGACGCTGACGACGTATGGCGGAAAAAGCACCGAAAATACGCCGAAATGGGGTTTCCAAACACGCCCTAGGAGCTGACGCCGCCGCGAACCCTTGTGGTTCGCAAGAAGGAAGCGACAACGCATTGTGTGAAACTGGCCGCAAAGATGGTGTCGGCTAGTTTTGGAAGGGGTCTATTAAAGGGGACGAGATGGGAAGGGGTTGTCGGCACAATGAGAGTATCTACGGATATCGGGGGAACGTTTACAGATCTGACGGCTATCGCGAGGGACGGCACCGTGTTGTTTGGCAAGAGCCACTCGACACCGCCGAATTTCGAGCAGGGCATACTGAACGTTCTCGAGAGCAGCAACATAAACCACGCGGAGATCGAGAGCTTTGTGCACGGCACAACCACGATTATCAACGCGCTTACAGAGCGCAAGGGCGTAACAACAGCCCTTCTGACGACCAAGGGATTCCGCGATGTGCTGGAGATCGCGCGGTCCAACCGCCCGGATCTCTTCAACATCGGCTTTGCGAAGCCGGAACCCTTTGTGCCGCGGCATCTTCGCCGTGAGGTGGAGGAGCGGACGGACTACAAGGGGCGCGAAATAACTCCCGTGTGTACGCGGGATATCGACGCGGCTGTTGAATACTTCAAATCAGAAGGCGTGAAGGCTATCGCCGTATGCTTCCTGCATTCCTACGCAAACTCGGCGCACGAGGACGAAACGGTCGCCCATGTCCGCAAGATCTGGCCGGAGGTTCACATCACAAACTCGGCGGCGATCACGAAGGAATGGCGTGAGTACGAGCGCACAAGCACCACCGTGCTGAACGCCTATGTAATGCCGGTTGCGTCCGTGTATGTTAACTCGCTGGAGGAAAAGCTATGCGACGCGCGGCTGGGCGGCAGGAAGTTCATCATGCAGTCCAACGGCGGAGCAACCACCTTTGCGCAGGCGAAGCAGACGCCCATACACATGGTGGAATCAGGCCCTGTGGCGGGTGTGTTCGGCGCGGCGTTGCTTGGCGAGATGATCGGCCTTAGCAACATCATCGCGCTGGATGTGGGCGGCACCACGGCCAAGTGTTCGCTCATCACAGACAACCGCGTAAACATCATCACCAACTACAAGATCGAACACAACGACCGCAACGCGGGTTATCCCATAATGGCACCCGTGGTGGACATCGTGGAGATTGGCAACGGCGGCGGGTCTATCGCGTGGATTGACGAGACGGGCAGCTTGAAGGTTGGTCCGAAGTCCGCGGGCGCGGTGCCGGGGCCTGTGGCCTATGGCCGCGGCGGCACAATGCCCACAACCACCGACGCGTGCCTGCTGACAGGCCGCCTTTCGCCGGCAAACTTCGACAACGACGTGGACCTGGGCAAGGTGGAGGAGGCCGTGGCGTCCAAGGTTGGCGCGCCGCTGTCGCTTAATACGGCGGAGGCCGCGTCGGGCATCATCCGCGTGGCGGAATCGAACATGCTCAACGCGCTAAAGCTCATATCCGTGCGCAAAGGTCACGACCCGCGGGACTTCTCGCTGATCGCCTTCGGCGGCGGCGGCCCCATGCACTGCGCGTCCCTCGCGGCGGAGCTGGGCATCAAGACGGTTGTTGTGCCTGTGGCCGCGGCGGTCTTTTCCGCCTGGGGCATGATGATGACGGATCTGCGGCACGACTATCTCAAGACCTCAATATGCAGGACGCTGGACGTAACTCTCGACTTCTTGAACAACGAGTGGCAGCAGCTGGAGGACGCGGCGCACGCGCAGCTTCTTGCGGAAGAAGTCGCCGATGCGGCCATCGTAATGGAGTATTCCGTGGACATGCGCTACATGGGTCAGGAACACACCGTGAAGGTGAGCGCGCCGCCGGCACCGTGGAGCAGCGAACAGCGGCAGACAATCATAGACAAGTTCCACAGCTCCCACGAAAAGAACTATACCTTCAAGCTTCCCGAAACACCCACGGAGATCGTAAACTTCCACCTGACAGCCTTCGGCAAGACCGAGAAGCCAACGGTAAAGGAGATCGACGTGCCGCAGACCGTTTTACAGGACTGCGTAACAGAAGAGCGCAAAGTCTGCCTCACGGGCGACACCTTCATGAACGTGCCGGTATACGACAGGCAGAAGCTCTGGGCGGGCGCGGTGCTTAAAGGCCCCGGCATTGTGGAGGAAGTATCCGCATCCACCCTGTTCTACGCCGGCCAAACGCTGCAGGTGGACAAGTACGGCAACTTAATCATAACTCTGGAGGGATAAGCGCATGAACACCGGACCCGATATCGCTTCTATAGACATCGTTACCATAGACATTGTAAAGGATTCCCTTCTCGCGCTGAGCGACGAAGTTTTCTACGTGCTTGCCCGAACCTCCATGAGCCCGATCATCTACGAAGTGCTGGACTATGCCAGCGGCATCTCCGACGCGGACGGCAACCTGCTGACGCAGGGCAACGGCGTAACGGGTTTTATCGGTATGCTCTCGCCCATGATCGCCGACACGATCAAGAAACACGGCAAGGAGAACATGAAACCCGGCGACGTATTCATGATCAACGACCCGTACATGGGCGGCGGATCGCACCCGTCCGACGTGGGTATGGTCATGCCGCTGTTCTACAACGGCGAGATCGTGGCCTTCGCGGCCAATAAGGCGCACTGGACGGAGGTGGGCGGAATGGCGGCCGGCTCGTTCACCACAGACGCGAAGGAGATATACCAGGAGGGTCTGCGGTTCTCATGCGTGAAGCTGGTGGACGCGGGGGAGATTATCCGGTCCGTGGTGGACATCATCCGCTCCAACGTGCGCTTCCCCGAGATGTCGCTGGGCGATATGTGGGGGCAGATCTCCGCCCTGCGCATAGGCTTCAAGCGTATGGGCGAGCTGTGCGACAAGTATCACGTGGATGTGGTCAAGGCTTCGATGGAGCGTCTGCTGAAACAGGGCGAGGCCGTGTCGCGCAACTGCCTCAAGGGCTTGAAGAAGGGTACCTTCGAGATGGAGGACTACATGGACGACGACGGCTACGGCAACACCGTCAAGCTGCGCGTGAAGGTTACGATCACGGACGATGAGTTTATCGTGGACTTTACGGGAAGCAGCCCGCAGGTGGCCAGCCCTATCAACACGGGTTATTCGTCCCTCTGCGCCGGCGTGAAGGTTGTGTTCATGTCCGTCATCAATCCGCAGATGGCCGTCAACGACGGTGTGTTCCGTCCGCTGAAGGTCATTGCCGAAAAAGGCTCCATCTTCAACTGCAACCCGCCCGCGCCCACATCCACGTACTACGAATCAATGCTGTGCGCCACGGATCTGATATGGCACGCGCTTGCCGAAACCTTCCCGGACCGCCTGACGGCAGGGCACTACCTTTCGGTATGCTCCGTCGTAATGGCCGGCCTGCACCAGGATTCGGGCGAGCCGTTCCTGATCGTAGAGCCGTCGTGCGGCGGCTGGGGCGCGGGGTCGGACAAGGACGGCGAAGTCGGCCAGTTCTGTGTGGCCAACGGCGAGACCTACAACGTACCCGTTGAAATCGCGGAGACGCGCTACGGCATACTCGTCAAGGAATATTCGCTGAACACCGACGGCACGGGGGCGGGAGAGTTTCGCGGAGGTTCCGGCGCGGTCCGCGTCTACAAGGCTCTCAGCGACGGCCAGCTCTTCACCGCGTCCTTCGGCCGCTTTAAATCGGCGGTGTGGGGCGTGGACGGCGGCGGCAGCGGTTCGCACAACTTCTTCGAGATCATCCGGGCGGACGGCACCAAGGAAGCCCGCCGAGGCATTGCCGCGCGCATCGTGCTGAACAAGGGCGATGAAGCCCACCTCTACACCGCAAGCGGCGGCGGCTACGGCCAAGCCTTCAAACGCCCCGCCGCAAAGGTGGCCTCCGACGTTAAGAACGGCTACATCACATCAGAACAGGCCGCCAAGGACTACGGCGTGATCCTGGACGGCAATCACGCC
Organism: Defluviitaleaceae bacterium; assembly: GCA_009780445.1. Taxonomy (GTDB): domain Bacteria; phylum Bacillota; class Clostridia; order Lachnospirales; family WRAA01; genus WRAA01. The sequence continues at coordinate 381 of WRAA01000183.1, read as the reverse complement.
GTAACCGGACTCACCGCCGAGCGTGAAAGGAGCCAAGACCCCGCATGACGATCATCACGCCCGACAACATATTACGCGACGCAAACCGCCCGGACGGCATCACCATGAACACCGCCTTTGCCCCCGCCGTCACAGGCAAGAACGTCTCCATGGGCTCCGCCGCATTCCCGCCGGGCGCGCGCGTGCCGGTGGAAGGCAGTGCCGCCCACGCCGGCGACGAATACAGCTACATCATCAGCGGCAGCCTGTGCTGTGTCTGCAACGGCCAAGAGTTCACCGTATCCGCCGGAGACTTCGCCTTCATCCCCGCCGGAATGGCGCACTACAGCTACAATCCCACCGATCGGGAAGCCGAGGTGATCTGGGTCTTGGCACAGTAGC
>WRAA01000182.1 GCA_009780445.1 Defluviitaleaceae bacterium | reverse complement strand
TTCGCTAGAATGCTGTGTGCCGGTGGCACACGTCTAGCATCCGGAGCGTCAGCGTAGGAAAAAGCTGACGACGCACGGCGGAAAATTTGCCGAAAATGCGCCGAAATGGGGTTTTCAAACACGACCTAGGAACGATGAACGCCGCGTACCCATAGGGTACGCAAGTGAGGAGTGACAACGCATTGCGTCAAAAAGACCGCAAGCCGGTAAACATTTTACCCGTTAAGGAGTATAATAATTGCGCGGCAGAATCCGTGCTTCGAATTATCGCCTCCCTTGATGTTCCGCGCGTGCTTATCGCCGTCGACGGGAGATGCGCCTCCGGCAAGACGACCTTGGCCGCGGGGCTTCAACAGGCTTTGGGCGGCAACATCGTCCACATGGATCACTTCTTCCTGCCGCCCGACCTGCGCACGCCTAAGAGGCTTGCGGATCCCGGCGGCAACATTGACTACGTGCGCTTTCTGGGCGAAGTCCTGGGTCCGCTGGCCAGCGGCCTGCCCTGTTCCTACAGACCCTTCAACTGCAAAACAGGGCAGTTCGGCGAGCCGATCGAGATCGCGCCAAACCGTGTGAATATCATCGAAGGTTCGTACAGCTGTCACCCGTTCTTCGCCGAAAGCTACGACCTGAAAATCTTCCTGGATATCGGCGCGGACGAGCAGCAACGCCGCATCAAACGCCGGAACGGCAAGGCCGCCGCGAAAAACTTCGCGCAGAAGTGGATCCCGCTGGAGGAACGGTACTTCGCGCACTACAAGATACGCGAAAGCTGTGACATCGTGCTGACTTGAACATCCGGCATTTGCCCTACATATAGTGGATGATAGAGATGTGGAAGGCGTGAAGTTTGTGAACAGGTTTGCAGAGATATCACGTATGGTAGACGATCCGGAGAACATCAGGCGCGACATGGGCGACGCGCTGGAGCTTGCGCGGCGGCACTTTAAGACGAAGTATCTGGGGCGCGTCAGACAGGCCGTGGAGACCGAGCGTATGCGCACCATGGCAAACCCTCCGCGGGAGGTCGCCCTGCTGGCCGCGTTGAAAGAGTTTTCCCCGCCGGAGAAGCACGCGGCCTTCGAGCGTATGGCCGAGGTGTTCATCGCTCTCAGTTCCTGGCAGGAGATCCGCCGCAACCTACATTCCCCCCGGGCGGACACATACGCCGCACCGCACCTTAGCGCGTGTGCGTCCTCCGCAGACCCTTCCGTCCACCCGGACGGCGTATACGACATAGACCACGAGTGCAAAACCTCCGGGAGGTACAACGGCGGCCGCCTTGCCGAAATGATGTTCCTGCTTTCCATTATCAGCGGCGAGCGGTAGCCCGGGTTAAAGTGTGCAGTCATTTGCAGTAGCACCTGTGTTATAATGTCAGGGTAAGATATTATGCATGGGAGGAATGCTATGAAGAAGCAATTTAGGCGGCCGCGCGGCCTGTTTTCGAAGAAGCTGATATCGTTCGCGGCGGCGGTTTACGCGGCGACGTGGCTTGTGGCGGCGGTGTCGTGGGCGTTGGTGCGGGAGGTTCCGCAGGAGCTGATGATGTACACCACGTGGATGTTCGGCTCTGCGCTGACGGTGTACGGCGGCAAGAGCGCGTATGAAAACGGCTGCAAGATCAACGCGGGGCGGGGTGATGGCGTATGAGGATCGTGATCTCGTCAGGCCACGGCCTGTTTGTGGCGGGCGCGGTGGGCATTATCGAGGAGGTGCCGCACGCGCGGCTGGTGGCCGACCGCGTGGCCGAGATCCTGCGCGAAGCGGGCGCGGAGGCGCAGGTGTTCCACGAAAACACCGCACGCAACGCGCGCGCCAACCTGGCAAACATCATAAACCACCATAACGGACAGACCCGGGAACTCGACGTGTCTGTCCATTTTAATGCCGTGGGCGGGGGAATCCGCGAAGAGGGCATCGGCGCGGAGGTGCTGTACAAGCACGGCAACGCCCGCACCCGCGCCCTTGCGGAGCAGACAAGCCGCGCGATCGCCGCCGCATCCGGCCTGCGGGACCGCGGCGCGAAACCGCGTAAGAACTTGGGCTTCCTCAACAGCACCACCCGCGACGCGTTGCTGATCGAAGTTTGCTTCGTTAATTCGCGCACGGACGTGGAGCTTTACCGCCGCGGCTTCGAGCAGATCTGCCGCGCCATAACGCAGTCGCTGGGCGGGCAAACGCTTGACCCCGCGGAGCCTTCCGAGTCGAAAGACATGTCAGTTCCGCTTGACACTAAGCCTCATCGTTCGCCGGAGACCGCAGTGAACCATTGCGGTTCCGGCTCCGATTCAGCAAGTGTCAAGCGGAACTGCCGTAATGTGCGGATCTTGCACGATCTGGGCGTGATAAATTCGCCCGAGTATTGGCGCGGTGTGAGCCTGACGTGGCTGGACGAGCTTCTGGGCAACGCCGCGCAGCCGGGGCGGCTGGACGCGCGTGTGGACAACGGCATCGGCGACACCGGCACGGCCCTTTGCGTGCTGGAGGACGCGGGCATTATAAACTCGCCCGGATACTGGCGCGGCGTGCTGCCGGCGGGCAACGTACCGCACCTGGACGAGCTTCTGCGCAATATCGCCAACCGTTCCCGCGACGTGCTGGAGCGTATAGTACACGCCGAGGCACGGGGGGAGGACGCCCGCGGGCAGACGCTTGTGGCAAACGTGGTGCTGAATCGGCATCGCGGCGCGGGCTTTCCCGCGGGCATCCGCAACGTGGTGTTCGCACGCGGGCTGAACTCGCAGGGGCGCAGGGTCTACCAGTTCTCGCCGGTCGCAAACGGAGCCTATGCCGCCGCACGCCCCGCCGAGGCCACGCGCCGGGCGGTGTCCGATGCGCTAAGCGGCATCGACACTTCCCAAGGCGCGACATTCTTCATCGCCAACCACGCGGCACCCGGCAGCTGGCACGAACAAGCCCTCACCCGCCTGTTCACCCACGGCGGCCACACATTTTACCGCTAAGCGGAGGCGCGCGGCGGCTTGCAACGCAAAAAGAAGCTTCGCCGGCAAGCGAAGCTTCTGATTGTTTGTGCGTTGCTGTTAGAACTACCGGGGTGTCGCATTTGAAATCCGAACCCCATTACAGCTATCTTCCGTCCCGCCGTCGGGCGGTTCTTCGGAGCTTTCGAGCATTTCAATGTATGACACTTGCTTACCGTCCTTGATATTGTAGTATATTACTATCTTGTCGTCGTACACATAGACGGAATTTATAAAAACGTCGATTATTCGGCGTTGGAAATCTTCGTCAAGTAAATCACCCTTGCAGAATGTTTTTAACCATGCCGTAATTTGTTCTTCGGTGTATTTTATACCGCTTGCTATGCGAAGCCGCGACAAGTCTAATTCAATGTCGGCTTTTTGGGCTTCAAGGCTTTCTATTATGTCATAATAAGGCTTGCGGGCTTTTTCGGGCGCATTGAGCGACGCAACAGCCGCGTTGTGCATATCGCCGTCGAGCTTCAAAAGCCGCCTTTCAAAGTCCTTTATTTTACTTGCGTTGAAATCGTCGTCATACGCGGCGACTATGCGGGCGGCTATAAAGCCTATGCGTTCGGGCGTAAGTACATATTCAACAGTTTGTTCCACAACGTACCATTCAAGAAAGCCCTTCTTTTCGTTCAGCTTCCTACAGGCTTTCGACTTCTTGCGCTTGCCGCAAGCGTAATAATGATGTGTGTTGCCGTGGCGACTTGTTCCCGCGTCGCCGACTAACCGCGTACCGCATAAGCCGCAATATGACTTGCCTTGCAGTAAATAGTCTTGGCGGGCTTTTTTTGTTGCGGGCGCATGTTTCTTCGCCGTCAATTTGTCTTGGACGGCGTAAAATGTCTTTTCGTCTATGAGAGCGGGGCAAGCCCCGACGCTTTCTTCGCCATTGTACATATATATCCCTATATACTTTGTGTTGCGAAGGGTGTTTTGAAACGACGTAAGGGTAAACTTACGCCCGCTATGACTTCTATGCCCCTTCGCGTTCAATTCGTCCACAATTTCACGTTTTGGAACGCCGGCCGCGTATTGTTCAAAAATATGTTGAATAATAGGCGCGGTCTTTTCGCACCTTACGAGCTTCTTATTTTCGATTTTGTAGCCGAAGGGGGCAACGCCGCCGATATGTTGACCCTTTATAATGCTTTCGCGTTGCCCGCGCTTGACGTTTTGTGAAAGGTTGGCACTATAATATTCTGCCATGCTTTCAAGCATACCTTCCAAAATAATCCCTTCGGGATTGTCGGTTATGTTTTCCGTCGCCGACACAACCTTGATACCGAATTTCTTTAATCTTGCCTTGTAAATTGCGCTATCGTAGCGGTTGCGGGCGAAGCGGTCTAACTTCCAAACAATCACGACGGCAAATTGCCGCTTTTCCGCGTCCTTTATCATGCGTTGGAA
>WRAA01000181.1 GCA_009780445.1 Defluviitaleaceae bacterium | reverse complement strand
GGCTTGTGGCCGCCGCGGACTATACTGCAAACGCGCACGGCATATCAAACCTTGCGCAAGCCGCCGCCGGCATCATGGCCGCCGCCGAGGTCATCGCCGCAAAGCGCACCAAGTCCGGCACCACCCGGGACGACATCCGCAAGGACATCCACAGCCTAGCCGCGGACGATTCAGGCACCGTACAAATGCGCCTGTCCGCCGGCAGCTCCGCAAACCTCAAACCCCAGCTGGTGCTAAGCCGCCTTATCGCAGACACAGGCGCGGACTACGACGAATACGCGCACAGCTTCACACGGACACGGCTGCTGTGCCGCGGTGATGGTGGGTTTGAGGCTATTAGGGTAGGATCGTAGGGTGTTGCCCTACAACCCACAAGGGCGAAGCCCTCAAGGTCTTGGTCTTGCCTCGTCCACCGCATCCCGCTGATGCGGCCACAGCTTGTCGTAGCCTGTACCGGCCATTGCGTAGATGAATGGGTCTTGTACGTCGGTGGTAATGCCGGAGAGCTGTTCGATGATGGCGTGGGTGCAAAACGGCACGTATGCGGGGCAGTAGCCGCCCTCGTGTATGCAGACAACGCGCCCGCCGGCCAAGGACATCAGCTCGCCGGTCATGCGGCGGTAGGCGTTGGCGGAGAGCATCATACGCGCCAGCGGGTCGAAGATGTTCGCGTCCTGCCCGGCGGAGACCATCACAAGCTCCGGCGCGAACATTCGGGCGACAGGCAAAACGACCTGCTCGAAGGCATAGGCGTAGGCCGCGTCTCCGCTGCCGGGCGGCAGGGGGATGTTTACGGTATAACCTTCGCCCGCGCCGCGCCCGCGGTGGCTGACAAGGCCGCGCCCAATCGGCTCAAGCCCGTCCTGATGCAGTGACACGAACATTACGCTGTCGTCGCCGTAGAACGCGTCCTCCGTGCCGTTGCCGTGGTGCGCGTCCCAGTCCACAATCAAGATCTTGCCTACGCCAAGCACCTCACGCGCATACATGGCCGCCACGGCTATGTTGTTGAAGATGCAGTAGCCCATGCCGCTTCCGCTCTGTGCGTGGTGGCCGGGAGGGCGCGTCAGGGCATAGGCGTTCCTGGCCGCGCCCAACACGACGGCTTCGGCGGCGGAGATCGCACAGCCTGCGGAGAGCAGGGCTATCTCGTAGGATCCGCGGCCGACGATCGCGCTGTCTCCGCACAGGCCGCCGCCCGCGCGGCTTAGGTTGCGCACGTTGTCTATATGCTCGCGGGTGTGGAAGCGCAGAAGGTCGGCCAACGCGGCGGGGCGCGGCTTGATTACGTTTAGCCCGTCGATCAGGCCGCTGCGCTCCAGCAGATTCTTGACCCTGCGCTTGCTCTCGGGGCTTTCGGCCTGGCCAAGGTTTTCGACATAACCGCCGGCCGGCTCGTAGAGCGCGCCGTCGCCGGCGTTGTGCCAGAAACAGCCCTCATGCCACACGAAGGCCGTCCTACTCATTCGTACCGCCCACAGGCCGCCACAGCGGGTACAGCACAGCCTCCTGCGAAAACACCATAAGTTCGCCGTACAGGCTGTAGCCGAACTTGCCGTAGACCCCGCCGCCGCTAAACGGCGTGCTGGCCTCCAGATATGTCGGGATGCCGCGCGCGTCCATAAGGCTCAGGTGGGCCTGCATCAAGGCTGTGCCTATGCCGCGCCCGCGCCGGTGCTTGTCCACGGCAAAGCCCACAAGCTGGGTGAAGGCAGTGTCCTTGGGTTCGTTTGCGTGGGAAGCGTCCGCCACGGCGCGGAAGTTGGGCGCGAACCTTTCGACAACCCTGTCGATATCGTCATACATAGCGGGGTTTACGTCGTGCGGAAGCCACACGGACGCGCCCACCACCGCGCCGGCCTCCTCTGCAACATAGGCATACGCCACCGCCGCGCCAAGGTATACCTCGTAGTACCGCGCCACAACGGCGTGCCGCTCGTCTGCGGGCGGCACCACCCATTCGAAGAAAATGTCGTCGGCGTAACCCGCGGAGATCAGCTGCGCAATCTCGCCAAGTTCATCCGGCCGCATGGGTCTGATGCGAATATCGGCCATGTCTATTCCTTTTCGATGACGGTGCCGGTTGCGCCTTCGATACCTTCCTGCGCCTTCTGGAGGATGGTGATGAGGGCTTTGCGGCCGGGTGAGGACGAAGCAAACTTTATGGCCGCTTCAACCTTGGGAAGCATGGAGCCTTTGGCGAAATGACCCTGGTTGATGTATTCCTCGGCCTGTTCGATAGAGAGCTTGTCGAGCCACTTCTCGTCCGGCTTGCCGAAGTTTAGGGCAACCTTTTCCACGGCTGTCAGGATGATGAAGTAGTCGGCATTGGTGATCTCGGCCAGCTTTGCGGCGGAGAAGTCCTTGTCGATAACGGCCGGCACGCCCGCCAAGCCGTTGCCGCGGGCAACCACGGGGATGCCGCCGCCGCCGCAAGCGATAACAAGATGCCCCGCGTCGGCCATCGCAATGATGGATTCCTTCTCCACGATGTCCACGGGTTTCGGAGAGGCCACAACGCGGCGATATCCGCGGCCGGAGTCCTCCGCCATGGTCATGCCCTGCGCCTCCAGCTCCTTGGCCTCTTCAGCCGTATAGAAGCCGCCGATGGGCTTCGTGGGGCTTGCGAAGGCGGGGTCTGCTTCGTCCACCCGCACCTGTGTGACGATGGTGCAGACGGGTTTCTCTATGCCGCGCGAAACCAGCTCTTCGCGGATTGCGTTCTGGAGGTCGTAACCTATGTAACCCTGGCTCATGGCTGTGCAGGATGTAAGCGGCATGTCCAGGATCTTAGGGTTCGTCTTGGAGCCCGCGTCGAAGGCCAGGTTGATCATGCCCACCTGCGGGCCGTTGCCGTGCGCCACGATCACGCTGTGGCCGGCCTCGATCAGGCGCACTATCGCCGCCGCCGCAATCTTCGTGGCCGCCAGCTGCTCCGAAAGGGTATCGCCCAAGGCATTGCCGCCAAGCGCAAGTACAATCTTGCTCATGCTATCACTCCTCGTATAGTAACTTCACCTCACCATTGTGCATTATCCCCGGTTTATTGTCAAGCGCAAAATCGGAACAGGCCGCCAATACTCTGTAGTGTGACAAACTGTTGCGGTTCGGCATAGTATGTACAGAGAAATGACCGGAGTTGAGCGCGTTATGGCAGAAGTTATCGTGAAGTATACGGGCGAGAGCGCGGAGGACGCGCTGGGACCTCTTTGCAAGATAAAGTACCACTTGCCGCTGATCGGCTCCTATGTGCTGGAGATTGAGGAAGAGGATATTTGGCGGCTGGACGCGGTGGCGGGCGTATGTTCCCTGCACAAGTCGGGCAGGATCACGGCGCAGATGGATCTTGCGCGGGAAATCGTGGGGGCGGACGCCGCGCACGCGGCCGGCATCCTTGGGCGCGGCATTGCGATCGCGGTGCTTGACACGGGCATCGCCCCGGTGAAGGATCTGGCGAATTTGTCGGTGTTCAAGGACTTTGTAAGCGGCAAGGAACAGGCCTATGACGACAACGGCCACGGCACCCACGTGGCGGGCATTGCGGCGGGCAGCGGCGTGGCCTCGGGCGGGCGGCACATGGGCATTGCGCCGCACGCGCGCCTGGTGGGCGTGAAGGTGCTTGGGCGCGGAGGCGACGGCAGTTCGTCCGACGTGCTGGCGGGCATCCAGTGGGTCGTGGACAACAAGGAGAGGTACAACATCCGCGTGCTGAATCTGTCCGTCGGCACCCACGAGATTATGACGGACGACCCGCTGGTGCGCGGGGTCGAAGCGGCGTGGGATGCGGGTATCGTCATGACTATCGCGGCGGGCAACAACGGCCCCGGCGCGGGTTCCGTTACATCCCCCGGGGTCAGCCGCAAGGTCATCACCGTGGGCTGTTCCGACGACAGCCACAGCGTGAGCATCCGCGGCGAACCCTCCCGCGACTACAGCGGACGCGGCCCCACGGCAGACTGCATCATCAAGCCCGACATCCTTGCGCCCGGCGCGGACATCGTGTCGCTGTCGTGCCTGAACGCCTATTCACGCCGCGCGGGTCGCCGCGAACTCATCGACGACGCATACGTCCGCATGAGCGGAACAAGCATGTCCACGCCGATGGTCTCCGGCGCAGTCGCCCTGCTTTTGGAACAACGCCCGGAACTCTCGCCGGACGAAGTGAAGCTCGCCCTCAAACGCTGCGCCTACGACATGGGTCTGCACCCCAATCATCAGGGCTGGGGGCTGCTGAACATACGAAGCCTGCTGGGTATCTAGGGAGTGTTTGAAAACCCCATTCCAACGTATTTTCGGTGCTTTTTCCGCCATACGTCGTCAGCGTCAAACTTGCGAACCACTGCGGGTTCGCGGCGTTTGCCACTTCCTAGTCTGACAAAAAAATCACTCGAAAATCCGCCGGAATGGGGTTTTCAAACACGCC
>WRAA01000180.1 GCA_009780445.1 Defluviitaleaceae bacterium | reverse complement strand
TTTGCCGGGCTAGGAAGCGACGACGACGCGAACCCTCGTGGTTCGCTAGGAGGAGATGACGACGCACGGCGGAAAATTTGCCGAAAATGCGCCGAAATGGGGTTTTCAAACACGCCCTAGGAATGAGGGACGACGCGTACCCACAGGGTACGCTAGAAGCGAATGACGACGCAATTGCGCAAAAAGACAAGTTTGATTGGAGTGTTTTAAAGTTGAATGGCTATAAACGCCCGGCCAAGGCAGAGAACTTGGCCGGGCGTTTATTCCGTTTTGCGGTGATCGAGGAAAAGGTTGACGCACAGGCCGGAGGCCACCAGCACGCCGCCCAGCAGGATGTGCGGGGAGAACTCCCGCGTGAGCAAAATGTCGATGAGGACACCCGCGAATACCTGACCGGTGAACATCAGCAGGCTGAGGTAGAAGGCCGATATCTTCGCGACGATAACATTGCTGATGACGACCACAAACGCGCCCAGCAGGCCGCCCATGTAGAAAAACGGGTTCGGCGAAAGCTGTATGTACGGGATTTCGCCAAGGCCAAGCAGGAGGAACAGCGGCAGGGACGCGCACGTGCCGACCAAGGCGTTGAAGAATCCGCTGGTGTGCGCGCTTGTGAACTCCGCAAGCTTTGCATTAAACGTGCGCGAAGCCACGATTGTTACTCCGGCGGATAGGGACAGGATTACGGCGGCGATCTCGAAGCTTGTGATCATCACCATTGCGCCGGCCAGGACGACGGAAAGGCCGAAAAGCTTGCTGCGCCGAAACGGGTGCCGCGGCATCCCCAGCAGGCCGTATTGGTCCACCAGCAGCCCGCACACGCCCTGGCCAAACAGGCCAAGCGCGAGAATGGCCGACACGCTGATGCGCCCAAAGGCCAGGTTGTTGAACAGCACCGTAAGCACGCCCACCGCGCCGCCTATGTAGAGATACCAGGCATAACGCGCGGCGAAGGGGTTTTCGCGCTTAACCAGCACCCACCCCGCCATGAACGTCAGGGTGACGAGGTGTATGATAACGGTTGCCAAGTATACGCCGTAGGACGCGGAAAGCCCGCCGTTGAGGGCGATCATGGCGGATACAAGCACGCCCGCCAACAGCGATAACACATAGTACATTCCATCACCGATTCTAATATGTAGTACGTATATAGTAACCGAATGTGCGGCCGTTGTAAATAGCTATTGCAAATTGCCGGGGTGTGTAGTATCATAATTGGTACAACGGAATAGGGTGAGATTCCCTGCGAGCGGGTCACTGTGATGCGGTTTTATCGATAAGTCAGGAACGTTGTGGTACACAAACTGCTTCCCCGGACGAAGCGTTGTTTTTTTGTTCGCCAAGGGCGTGTTTCGAACAATAACGATTGAATCGCGGGATAAATTGTGGTAGAATATTTAGGGTATTGAAGGGAGCGAGTTGTACGTGGAACTTATTATAACGCGGCATTTTACGAAGGAGCTGGAGGTTTCGCGCGGCAAGAGCGTGTACGACCTTTTCGAATGGAAGAAGGTTGACGTCAAGCTGAAGAATTATTCGAGCGGCAAGCTTATGACGGATATGGCGGGGCTGGAGTTTCCCGCGCACTACCAGACCGGAGCGTGCGACATTATCGCCAGCAAGTACTTCCGCAAGAAGGGCGTGGGCAAGGACGGCGGCGGCGAGACATCCATGCGCCAGGTTGCCCACCGTATGGTCAGCTTCTGGGCGGATGCTCTGCTGGACATGGGTTTGATAGCGGAGGATCAGTGGCAGGTAGTGTATGACGAGACGGTGTTCATGATGCTGGAGCAGATGTGGGCGCCCAACAGCCCGCAGTGGTTCAACACGGGTCTTGCGTCATACGGAATCACCGGGGACAGCTCCGGACACTATTATTACGACACAACAAGCGGCCAAGTGAAGGAAGCCCCGGACGCGTATACACGCACGCAGGGTTCGGCCTGCTTCATAATCTCTATACGCGATTCGCTGATGGGCGATAAGTCTCTCACAGACCAGATCAGCACGGAGACTCTGCTGTTCAAGTACGGCTCCGGTGTGGGAACCAACTGGTCCGTCATCCGCGCGAAGGACGAGCTGCTCTCCGGCGGCGGAAAGTCGTCCGGGCTTCTAAGCTTCCTGAAAGTGTCGGACAAAAACGCGGGCGCGATAAAGTCCGGCGGAACAACACGCCGCGCCGCAAAGATGAATGTGCTGGATCTGGACCACCCCGAGATTATGGACTACATAACGTGGAAGGCTGTGGAGGAGGACAAGGTGGAGGCTCTGGGCAAGATGGGCTATTCCACAACCATTGACGGCGAGGCGTATGACACGGTTTCCGGCCAGAACGTGAACAACTCCGTGCGCATACCCGACGTGTTCATGCACCAACTGGCCGCGGACGAACAAACGTTGTGGAAAACATTCGGGCGCGTGGACACAGACCGCGGGCAGAGTTATGCCGTTGGCGAAATGTGGGACAAGATCGGCCACGCGGCATGGCGCTGCGGAGACCCCGGCGTGCAGTTCGACGACACAATCAACGCCTGGCACACATGCCCCGCCGGGGAGGACGGCGTGATCTCCAAGGCAAACCGCATAAACGCCAGCAACCCCTGTTCCGAATATATGTTCTTGGACGACACGGCCTGCAACCTTGCCAGCATAAATGTCGTAAAGTTTTACGACGCGGAGACCGGCGCCTTCGACGTGGAAGGCTACACCCACGCCATCAAGATGATACAGCTTGTTCTGGAGGCTACGATACACAGGGGGCAGTTCCCCACGAAGGATATCGCGCGGCGTTCGCACCTGTTCCGCACCACGGGGCTTGGCCTGACCAATGTGGGCGCGTTGTTCATGCAGATGGCCCTGCCCTATGATTCCGACGAAGCGCGCACCGTCGCGGCGGCTCTCACGTCGATTATGACGGGCTGTTCCTACCGCACGTCCGCGCTTATGGCGGCGAAGGTCGGCGCGTTCGAGTGTTATGCGCACAACGCCGTACACATGAAGCGCGTGATACGCAACCACGCCCGCGCGGCCGGCTACAGCGCGGGGGACACGGCCTTCGAAGGTTTGACGCGTGTTCCCGCGGTCATCGACCACGGTTTACTGCATACTCTGGAGCTGGACAACCTGGGCGAGGCAATCCGCGAGGTCTGGCGGGATGCCATCGACGGCGGCGAAGCCCACGGCTACCGCAACGCCCAGGTTTCGGTCTACGCGCCGACGGGTACCATCGCCTTTGCCATGGACTGCGCCACAACATCGTCGGAGCCGTACTTCAGCCATGTCAGCTACAAGAAGCTGATCGGCGGCGGGTTCATGGTCATCGTAAACCCGACTATCGAGGCCGCCCTGTGCAAGCTGGGTTACACACAGGCGCAGATCGACGACATCACGGCCTATGTGATGCGCAAGGACGACCAGGGCAACATCATCGACGGCAAGATAGAAGGCGCGCCGCACCTTGCGGAGGAACACTACGCAGTGTTCGACACCGCCAACAAGTGCGGCAGCGGCAAGCGGTTTATTGCGCCGGAAGGCCACGTGCGCATGATGGGCGCGCTTTCGCCCCATGTCACGGGCGCGATCTCCAAGACGGTGAACCTGCCGAGTACCGCAAGCGTCGAGGACATCAAGCGGGTGTATGCGGATTCGTGGAAGCTTGGCGTGAAGGCCATCGCCCTCTACCGCGACGGCTGCAAGGTTTCGCAGCCCCTTTCGGCAACCGTGGGCAGGAGCGCGGGCAAGGCTCTGGAGGACTACACATACGCCGAGCTTCTCGAGTTCGCGCAGTCCAAGAAGATCGTGTACATGCCAAAGCGCGTGAAGCCTTCCGGCATACGCACGGCAAGGGTTCACGAAGCGTTGATCGACAATCTGCGCCTGTACATCACGGCTTCGTACTACGAGGACGGGCGTTTGGGCGAGATCTATATCTCGAGCGGGCGGCAGGGTACCCTCACCAAGGGCTTGCTGGAGAGCCTTTCGCAGACGATATCCGAAATGCTGCAGTACGGCGTTCCGCCCAGCGATATCGCGCGGATGTACCGCGGGCAGAAGTACGAGCCTTCGGGTTATGTCACCGGCCACCCGCACATCAAGTTTGTGGACTCGATATCAGACCTTATCAGCAAGGTGATCGACATAGAACTGGGCGTGTTCGACTATGTCCAGGTGAAGCCGAGCCGCCCGGCCCTATACGCCGAGAACACCGCCGACGCGCCTGTGCGCTATACCGCGAAGGACTATCTCTACGGCGAAGCCTGCCCGAACTGTAAGTCCAACAAGATGGTGCGCAACGGTACGTGCAAGGTCTGCACAGAATGCGGCTCCACAACCGGGTGCAGCTAGGGCGTGTTTGAAAACCCGCTTTCGGCGAATTTTCGAGCATAATTTTTTGCCGGGCTAGGAAGCGACGACGACGCGAACCCTTGTGGTTCGCTAGAATGCTGTGTGCCGGTGGCACACG
>WRAA01000179.1 GCA_009780445.1 Defluviitaleaceae bacterium | reverse complement strand
TTTGCGCAATTGCGTCGTCATTCGCTTCTAGCGTACCCTGTGGGTACGCGTCGTCCCTCATTCCTAGCACTTACGCAAAAATCCTGCGTTTGCTTGGAGTGTTTTCAAGTTGAATGGCTATATCATTTGAAAGCCCCGACTGCAAGCGGCGGGGCTTTCGAAGATTATGGACGAGGTATTCCGAACTCTTCCGGTGAAACGGCGGCCACGCCAGCATCCCAGAGGGTCCAACCCACTCTTATGGCTACATTTTCCAAGTAAGCGGCGGTGTCCTCCGCACTCATACCTACGGGTATCATGCCGCGATCTTCGGCAAAGTCTATGAAGTCTGCCGTAGTGACGGCATAGCTGTAAGCGTCGTTAATGGCGGTAAACACATGTTCCGGTGAATCCGCCGGGATCATAATTCCCAAGGATCCTCCAAGGGGAAGCCATTCATCCAACCCCGAGACATAGTTCGCCGCGGAAGGAATTTGTATCACTTCGCCGCCAACACCCACAACTTCCACAACATCGGGGCTTAGCGTAGCAAGGGCGCGGAGGGTGCCGGAGCGAATATGGTCTATCTGTTCGGACAGAAGCTGGGTGTTGAACTCGACTTCGCCGCTGAGAGTGGCTATAACCGCAGGGTTTCCGCCCTCGTAAGGAATGTGGTTAAACGACAGCCCCGCGACTTCGGCAAGTATAAGCCCGCCCACATGTCCGCTGGTGCCCGGCCCGCCAGAACCCATTGTCACATTGCCGGGGTCTGCGGCCAGTGCGGCCAGCAGGTCGTCCAGGGTTTGGTGGGGGGAATCGGCGCGTACCGCCACGGTGTTGGGGGAGAACGTGGCCGTCCAGGCGATCCATTCAGTGTAGCTTACGTCCGAAAGACCCATTATGTTGATCGTGGCCAACGACGACATGCTCGTCCCGAGGATCCTGTAGCCGTCCCGCGGCGAATCAAACACATCCTGCAAGCCGATAGACCCGCCCGCGCCGCCCATGTTCAGCACCGGCATATTTACGCCCAGCATGGTCTGCATCGGCTCTGCGATAGACCTTACGGTAAGGTCTGTGCCGCCGCCGGCACCCCACGGCACAACGGCAGTGATGTCTCGCGTGGGATACGCCACAGAATCCGCAGGGGGTTGTTCAGCCGGGGTTGCCGGTGTTGCCGGTGTCGCCGGAGTTGCCGGTGCCGCCGGTGCAGCCGGGGTACATGCCGACAGCATCAGCACTGCCCCAGCCGTAAGCGCAAGTACCTTTGAATATTTTCTCATAAGCTCATTCCCCTTCATAATTATAATGCGGCCAACATATACATAAGTATGGGCAGTTTCTCACAGCATATCAGCAATTTCGCCGTATGTCTAATATAAATATTGCATGATAACGATAGGTACTATCTATGTAAAAAGCCGCCATGCGTTCACAGCAGCTTAGAGCCTGTTCAGTATCTTTTTCCCATTGGATTTGCGAGGCGATTTTTCGCCAGTTTAGGAACCGACGACGACGCGTACCCGCAGGGTACGTTAGAATGCTGTGTGCCGGTGGCACACGTTTAGCATCCGGAGCGTCAGCGCAGGAAAGAGGTGACGACGAATGGCGGAAAATCGACCGCAAAGACGATGGGAAAAAGATACTGAACAGGCTCTTATAGGTTACTATTTTAACGCCAGGAACTTCTTCTTAGCGTCTCCATAACGGTTGCGCGATATGGGGATGACTATACCGTGCTTTGCGACAAACGAATTGCTCCTCTGCTCGACCACATGGGCGATGTTCACGACAAAAGCTTGGTGAACGTGCAGGAACCTCTCGTCTTTCAGCAGCGGGGCAATAGACTTTGAAAAGGAGGTTTGCAGGCTCTTGCTGGTGATGGTTTGTCCGTTTTCCAGGTGCAGGCGCAGTCTTCGGTTCGAAAGTTCGGCGCAGATGATGCTCGAAAAGGGGATGCTTACAAGACCCTCTCCGGATGACAGAATGTAGTGGCTCTTTTTCTTGCTCACCGCAGTGGTGAGTACTTTGTCGAGAACCGGGAACAGAGTGCTTTCCTTTACAGGCTTTTGCAGATAATGCGCCGCGCGCACGCCATACGCCTCGAAGGCGTAGTCGGTGTACTTGGTTATGTAGATGATTACCGCATCGTCGTGCTTCTCGCGGATAGACTTGGCGAGTTCGATTCCGTTGATTCCCGGCATTTGGATATCCAGCAGGAACAGATCGTACATTTGCCCGTCATTCATACTGCCGAGCAAGTCCATTCCTGTCGAGAAATAACGAGGGACTATCGGTGTTTCCGGCCGTTCAGTGTTGTACTTTTTTAGCAACATCTTGATAACATCGGTCTGAATGTCACAGTCTTCACATATTGCGGTGTGAAGCAAGGGATGACCCCCCTTCGTAGAGTTTTGTTGCAACACCATTATACATGAAATTTCGACAAGTTAGAACAGCTAAATTTACATGTATTCGACATTATTTTCATAGCAGACCTCTTCCAGTTTCGGAAGAGGTCTGCTTCCAATTTTGGAAGAGGTCTGCTTAGCAGTGCCCTATAACGTTTGACAGCTCCGCGTGATAGTTGCTCAAAGCACTCCTGCAGCCGTCGGGGTGGCCGCGCCGGCTTAACTTGGCAACCAGCGAAAGCTCCTCGGAAAGCTTTTCGGCCCCGATCAGGGCGGCAAGGCTGGACTGCTGGTGGGCGATCTGATGCGCCAAGACATAGTCTCCGTCGATTATCGCGTTCTCGATGATTGCGTACTTGTCGAGGGCGGTGGCGGCGAAGTTACGCAGGGTCTTGGCGTAAAACTCCGCGTTACCCACGCAGTTCTCCAGCCCCTGCTCCTTGTTGATGGGGTCGCCTGCGGCGTGGATGCCTGCTGGCACGGCCAGAGGCTTGTAACCTATGGGGCGCAGCCAGTTCAGCAGACACGCCCACAGCTCCTGCCGCCTCACGGGTTTTGCCAGATTGTCGGATATGCCGGAGGCCAGGTATCTCTGATATTCCTCCGGCGAATTGTTGGCCGATACCGAAATTATGGGGATTCCGCAGCCCATATCCCTGATTTGCTCTGTTGCGCTTATGCCGTCTACAACGGGCATTTGAATGTCCATCAAGATAATGTCGAAGATGTTGGAGTTTGCGCGGTAAAGCTCCACGGCGATCTTGCCGTTGGCGGCCTCTATAACGTCCATGCCCAGCATGGCAAGATTCTCGCTTATGACGTGCATGTTTACATCGCTGTCTTCGCAGACCAGGGCTGTCGCGCTGAACAGCGGGTGTTCGGTTACCGGCGGGTCGCTGATGAGCCTTAGGCCCGCGTCCATCCGCGTGTAGTCCAGGATATGGTTGATCACACAGAGCAGACCTTCGACGTTGTTCTTGATCTTCATGAGGTAGTCCGCCTGCTTCGAGATGTTTGTTATGTCGTCAAGGGCAAGCTCGGCAATGCCGATTATACCATTCAGCGGCGTGCGCGTCTCGTGGCTCATGTTCGCCATAAAGCGGGTCTTGGCCTCCCCGGCCGTCACATGCGTTGTCACGTCACGCTCGAACAGGAACATGTGCCGCTCGTCCTGCGGGTGTACGGTGATCTCTATCACGCGCCCCGGGGCGTTTTTGTGCAGGAAGGACAGCTTCTCCCCTTGGCTCAGCGCGGAATCTATTTTGGCCAGGCGGTCCCTGCTCTCCCGCGGATACACCTCGTAGAACCGGCGCCCCTGCAACGATCCCGCGCGCACGCCCTCATAGGCCTCGAAAGTCTCGTTCACGATGATGCAGAGTATGTCAGTCATCCGGCCGCTGTCGCTGTCGAACACGCCCGCGGCATAGCACACCCCTTCGGGCATCATGCTCAGCATCGTGCGGGGGCGGTACTCGTCGGTCTCCGCCGCAGACTCAAGCTTAGCGAAGCGATCCCGCGTGTGCGATATAAACGCCACCATGCCGTGCCGCGGCGAGAATATCTGCGCATGTATGCAGGACTGCAACGCGCCGCTGTAGGTCGGGCTTGTGTACGCCTCCCGCCTGTGCAGCGCGACGTCCACAAAAACAGGCCGCCACGCCGGCGCGTCCGGCATAAGCTCGCTGAACAGCGCGCCCACAACCTTGCCGCCCCCGAAGTTCGGCCGGACATGCTCCTCATACGCCTTGTTCGCAAACAACAGGCGCAGATCCTGCCCGCCCGCCGCGCCTTGCCCCGCAACCTCGAATACCGCGAATATCGACAACGGGTGCATGTGATCCAGTATGCTAAGCGGCAGCTCGTTGCCCTGCTCCGACCGTTCTCCCCTCTGCCCAGACATGTCCACTCTCCGCGCCCCGAATATCATCCGATAATAACTATTGCATCCATAATATCGCAAAGCACGCAGCCTGTCAAGCAAGTCGGCGGTTGCCCCCACGCCAAACGCATGAAAAAGTCAGACCACACTCAACAGCGCGTTTGCCATATAACAATGTCGGGCGTTTAGGGCGTGTTTGAAAACCCGCTTTCGGCGAATTTTCGAGCATAATTTTTTGCCGGGCTAGGGCGTGTTTGAAAACCCCATTC
>WRAA01000178.1 GCA_009780445.1 Defluviitaleaceae bacterium | reverse complement strand
TAGACCTCTTTCGAAACTAGCCGACACCATCTTTGCGGCCAGTTTCACGCAATGCGTCGTCGCTTTTTCCTACGCTGACGCTCCGGATGCTAAACGTGTGCCACCGGCACACAGCATTCTTGCGTACCCTGCGGGTACGCGGCGGCGTCAGCTCCTAGCCTTGCATGAAACTGATCCGCAAATCTGGTATCGTCTAGTTTCGAAAGAGGTCTAGTATCTTGTTTCCGTTGGATTGGCGAGTCGGTTTTTCGCCATTTTAGGGACCGCCGACGACGCGTACCTGCAAGGTACGCCGGAATGCTGTGTGCCGGTGGCACACGTTCAGCATCCGGAACGTCAGCGCAGGAAAAAGGTGACGACAAAGGGCGGAAAACCGGGCACCAAGACAATGGCAACAAGATACTGAACAGGCTCTAAGGTCTGTTAATTTCCCAGGGCTACGATCTCTTCGTAAATATCCCAGAGGCCGCGGTCTTCCAAGAACTCTTGGATCGCCGGGAGCATCACGGCTCTGAAAGCGTCGCGGTCTACATCGGCGTTCATGGTCATGCCGTTTTCGATCAACCTGTCTCTGAAATGGTCTCTGTACTGGAAGTACAGCTCATCCGCGCGGATCTGCGCCTGTGCGGCGGCTTCCATCACAATGTCTTGCAGATCTGCCGGCAGGGCGTAGAACTGGTCCGCGCCAACTACGACGATTATCGCGCTAAGCACGTGTTCCGTCAGGTTTGCGTACTGCTGGACTTCGAAGAAGCTGTTGTTGTAGATCAGGTCGAAGGGGTTCTCCTGCATGGTCACAACGCCTTGGCTAAGGGCCATGAACGTTTCCGCAAGAGCAACGGACTGCGGCGACGCGCCCGTGGCCGCCCACATCTGCATTTGCAGAGGCACGTTCGGCAGGCGCAGACGCTCCCCAACCATGTCGCTCGGGTGGGTCACGGGGAAGTTCGACGTAAGCATACGCGGTGTGCGCATGTTGTGGAAGAGCGGAACAAAGTTGGCCGCGCGGAAGTCCTGCATGATGCTTTGGCCGATTTCGCCGTCGATCATCATCTTGAAGTGTTCTTCGTCGCGGAAAGCCCATGGTGCTTCCAGCAAGGCCGCCGTCGGGGCGAATACCTCGAAGGAACCCGCGGTGTTGGTCATGTCGGCAGTGCCAAGCTGGATCCCGTTCAGCAGATCCATCTCTCCGCCAAGGGTGTTGTTGGGGAAGATCTCGATAACCAGGCGGCCGCCGCTCATCTCCTCTACCAAGTCCGCAAAATATACGGCCGAAAGGTGCCACGGATTGTCATAATTTGCCGCGTGGCCATACCTCCACACCGTAACGTCCTGCGGTGCGGGGGCTTCCGCTTGGGTGCCTGCGCCGGGTGCTTCAGTCTGCGGCGCGGGTGCGGCAGGAGCGGCCGGGGCGGCGCACGCCGTCAGTATACCGCCGACAATGGCCAGCGAAACAGCCGATTTTGTCAGTCTACCTATCTTCATGATGGTTCCTCCTTATACAGTTGTCAGGGTGTGTTGTTAGGCACTCCCTCGCCAATGCAACAGTGACAGGCCTAATATTATCACAACAATAGCCTGCATTGCAACACTTTTCTCATTCCGCTTCGTGAGTATGCCCGATGCGCAGGCCGCCCAGTATCGGCCGGTACTTCTCCAGCAGGAGGGCGTCTGCGCGGCGGCACTCGCCCTCGCTTATCAAGCCTTCCGCGAGCATCTCCCGCACAATGGCCATCCCGGCGCGGTAGAGACACTCCCGCCTGAAATCATCCTGCTCCATTCGCCCTCCCATGCGGCACTCACACAGCATTGCACTCTACCGAATATACGCCGCCCGGTCTGTACATATTCGCGCACACAAGCCCCGCGCCGCGTGATACCATTTCGCGTTCAATGTAGTAGTTTAAATTTGAAACGCGCCCCTGAACCCGGTCGCGTTTCAAATTTAAACTACTTGAACGATTGCGAAATGGTATGAGGTGCATGTTGACACTGATTCGCGTAACGCGTATACTTATGTCATATATGAGTTAGTTCGGCCACGGCTTCGCCTATTCGGCGGACGGCATACTCGTGTTCACCAGCCGAGGCGTGGGCAAGCACTACGCCGTACCGCGAATCTTCGCCTGGCCGGAGGTTATAATCTTCACGATGTACAGTACTTGATAAGGAATGATTAATCAGGTATGATTAATCATGGTATGATTAATCAGTGTTGACACTACTGCGCATAGAGCGTATACTTATGTTACAGAATATAAGAGGTTACGATTTCCACGGCCCTTGCGGTCGTTTTTTGTAATTTGAAGATACGGAGGATGAGAGATGCTGAGAGAGAGGATAATTGCCTATATCGAGAGTAAGGAAATGGAGAAGCTAAAGACCATGCTCGCAAACGCGGAAGAGCTTGAGATACTGTATGCCTTCAACGATCTGACCTTTGAGGAGCAGGTTATCGTGTTTAGGCTGTTGTCGAAGAACAACGCGCTGGAGCTGTTCGAAGGGCTTGATACGTCCCAGCAGCAGAACCTTGTGCAGTCCTTCACGGACGAGCGGGCGGTGGAGTTTGTGAACGGAATGGCGCCGGACGACCGCGTGAGGCTGCTGGACGAACTGCCGGCAATTGTGGCGAAGAAGCTTATCAACTCACTTTCGCCAAAGGAGCGGGAAGTCACCAACGCGCTGATGGGCTACAAGCCGGAGACCGCCGGCCACATAATGACGCCCGAGTTTATCTCGCTGAAAAGAGACATGACCGCATCGGAAGCGTTGGACAAGATCCGCAGGCAGGCGCAGGAAATGGAGACCATCTACACCCTCTACATCACCGACAAGACCAAGAAGCTGGACGGCGCGCTTACGCTGAAAGCCTTGGTCTGCGCCGACAGCAACACCAAGATAGAGGACATAATGTCCAAGAACACCATCAGCGTCTCCACCGACACAGACCAGGAAGAGGCCGCAAGGATGATGCAGGAGCTTGATCTCCTGGCCATCCCTGTGGTTGACAAGGAAGGCCGCATGGTGGGTATCGTAACCATCGACGACGCGGTGGACATTCTGGAGGAAGAGGCCACGGAGGATATTTACGACGCGGCCGGCCTTGCGGACATCACGGGGAACGAATCGGACCGCAGTGAGGTACTGGTCAACGGCAACATGTGGAGCATCTGGCGCGTGCGTATGCCCTTCCTGCTTATCACACTGGCGGCGGGTATGTTCTCCGGCGCGATTATCGAAGGCTTCGAGGAAGCTCTGGAGTCTATCGCCGTGGTGGCGATATTCATTCCGCTGATAATGGACATGGGCGGCAATGTGGGCACACAGTCGTCCACGGTGTTCGCCCGCGGCGTGGTGCTTGGGCATATCAACATTAAGAGCTTCCTACAGCCGTTCTTTAAGGAGATTGGCGTGGGCTTCAGCATGGGAGTGCTTATCGGCACAGCCGCCGGCATTATCACGGCCATTTGGCAGGGTATGCCGCTGCTGGGGCTTGCCGTGGGGCTTTCGCTGGTGTTTACGATGACGCTTGCGTCACTGCTGGGCTTCCTTGTTCCCTACATCCTCATCAAGTTCAATGTGGATCAGGCCGCGGGTTCCGCGCCGATCATCACGTCCATCAAGGATATCGCGGGGCTGATCATCTACTTTATGATCGTCAGCGCGTTCCTCAGCCACTTGCTGTAGCAAAGGAGGATTGCCATGAATTTTTCGAGATGGAAACTTTCGAGATGGAAACTTGCCGGAGTATCGGCCGTGCTGGCCGCGCTGATGTTTATACCGGTTTCGGCGAACGCGCAAACCTTCACGGGGGTGCCCGCTCCCGCGCCGCATCAACAGGGCAGCCCTATCGGCCCGGCGGCAAACTCTTGGCAGATGAACTACGCCCAAAGCTTCTTCCCGGACAGGCAGATTCAGCTGGGAAACACTCACTTTTCATTCTCCGGCTCCGGAGCGGATCAGCGTCTCGTGCGGTTTTATGTAGTGCTTGACGACAACAGCCTGTGGGGCTGGGGTTTTAACGGCGCGGGGGAGCTGGGCGACGGCACAAGCATACACCGCGCGGAGCCAGTACACATACTGGACAACGTGTTCACGTTCTCCGCCGCGTCGCACAACGCCCACGGCACCGCGCTTACGTATGACGGCAATCTCTGGGCGTGGGGCTTCAACGGCGGCGGACACTTGGGCGACGGAACCGCGGCCAACCGCTACCGCCCTGTGATAGTGCTGGACAACGTTGTGTCGGCCCACTCCGGCTCCGGCAATACGGCGGCACTGCGCGCAGACGGCACGTTGTGGGTCTGGGGCGCCAACACACGCGGCGTATTGGGGGACGGAAGCACCGCGGCACGCCGGACGCCGTTTATGGTGCTGGACGATGTTGCGGCGTTCTCGCTCATACCGTACAACAGCATTGTGGCCTTACGCCCGGACAACAGCCTGTGGGGCTGGGGTTACGCCTGGCACGACGGAGAAGTCGTGGCGCGGCTCTTTGTTCCGACCCTTCTTGCCGAAAACACCACACATTCGGGCGGCTCTGAACTTCTGGAGTTTGTGGACAACAGCGGCATAACGTGGATCCGG